>JBASRJ010000341.1:0-2083 GCA_049273785.1 Gaiellaceae bacterium
CCGTGTGCGCGTGGGGCATCCCCAACCACTCACTCCTCCAGCGAGTCGCCGCGATCGAGCTCCCGGTGTTCGTCGCCAACGGCGACAGCGATCCCATGATCGTCCCGCGGTACTCCCACCTGCTGGCAGGGCTCCTCCCGGACGCACGGGTCAAGATCTATCCCGATTCGGCGCACGGCTTTCTGTTCCAGCACCACCAAGAGTTCGCCGCCGATGTGCACGCATTCCTCGAGGAGGCCGGCTGATGCCGATGATCGACGTCTACGCCGCCGAGGGAACCTTCCCCGATCCGCACGTACTTGCTCGGGACCTCGCGGCGGCAGTCATGCGTTGGGAGCAGGTCCCCGATCTGCCGCTCTTCGCGAACAACACCGCGGCATTCATTCACGACATGGATGCAGCCACGATCTCCAATGTCGCGGGGGAGAGCAACTACGTTCGAGTCCAGGTACTCACGCCTGTGGGGGTACTCGATCGCGACAAGCAACTCGGTGTCGTCGAGGAGCTCACGGAGATCGTCGCGGCCGCGGCCGACGATTCAAGCCTGCGCGAGCGCACCTGGGTGCTGCTGACGGAGTCGCCTGAGGGTGGCTGGGGGATCGGCGGTCATGCCAACACGAACGCCGACATCGCGGCCGCCGCGCGCGCTGCGCTCACAAGCCGATGAGCTGAAGCTCGGAAGCGCTCAGAGTCGGATCAGGTTGACGCCGGCGCACGCCGATCGAGTTCGCGAGCCCGCACGCGAGCGACGCCGCCGAGAAGACGACGAGGCCGATCATGAGCATCCGCCTGCGGCCGAGCAGGTCGGCCGCGCGGCCACCGAGCAGAAGCAGTCCGCCGAACGTGATCGTGTACGCGATCAGCACCCACTGCAGCGTCTCCTCCGACATGTGCAGCGCCGTCTTGATCGACGGCAGCGCGACGTTGACGATCGAGACGTCGAGCACCGTCATGAAGAACGCGATGCAGACGAGGCCAGAGCCTGCCACCTCGGCTGTTCATCAGCCCGAGCACGGTCGAGGACCACCTGCGCAAGGTGTTCCGCAAGCTCGGCGTGAAGTCGCGCACGCAGCTTGCACGCCGGATGGCGTGATCGTCTTCGGGCTCAGTTCAGGAGCGGCGAGGGCGGGATGCGCGTCGTGCCGCGAACGCCGTCGAGGACGAATGCGACCTCGTCGAGGTAGCACCAACTCCAGTCCTCGCCGGGCTCGAGTGAGCGGATGATCGGATGCGATGTGGCTTGGTGGTGAGCAGTCGCGTGGCGGTTGGGTGAATCGTCGCAGCAGCCGGCGTGGCCGCAGGTGAGGCAGATCCGTAGGTGCAGCCACTTGTCGCCGTCGCGCAGGCATTCCTCGCAGCCGTCGACGGAGGCTGGGAGCTCGCGCAGCTTGACTTGGTCAAGGTGAGTACAGAGTTCGCTCATCCCACTCGAGCTGCGGGAGCTGCGAGGTGCGCGTGGACGAACTGCACGGCCATCGATCCTTCGCCGACGGCGGCGGCGCAGCGTTTGCTGGATCCGGAGCGGACGTCGCCGGCGGCGAAGATGCCGGGCACGCTTGTCTCGAGCAGGTTGTCGGCGCCGGCTGCGTTGCCGGTGAGGATGAAGCCGTCGGCGGCGCGTGCGACGGCGTCGTCGAGCCATTCCGTGCATGGTTGTGCGCCGAGAAAGAAGAAGAGGAAGGCGAATGGGAGACGCTCGCCGTTCTTGAGCGTGACCTCTTCGAGCCGGCCCTCCGTTCCGTGGAGGGCGGCGATCTCGCTGCGGTCGCGGACGGCGACACCGTAGCGCTCGAGGTCGCGGATCAGATAGTCGGACATCGTCTCGCTGAGATCGGCTCGGCGGTGGAGCAGCGTGACGAGAGCACCGCCGCGGGCGAGCCAGACGGCGGCCTGTCCGGCAGAATTGCCGCCGCCTACGACGGCGACACGCGAGGCGCCGCACAGCTGCGCCTCCGGCGGACCGGCTGCGTAGAAGACGCTTAGACCTTCGTAGTCGGTCAGGCCGTCGAGGGGGAGCCGACGGTAAGCGGCGCCGGTGGCGACCACGACGGCGCGTGCCGCGATCTCGTGCTCTTCTTCGAGT
>JBASRJ010000343.1:0-1695 GCA_049273785.1 Gaiellaceae bacterium
GACCGGCCGTGGCCTCGTCGGTCATGGGCGATAACGCGATAGCCGTGTTTGAGGAAGAACAGCATCTGCGTATCCCAGTCATCGGCCGACAGCGGCCAACCATGGCTGAAGACGATGGGCTGTCCTTTGCCCCAATCTTTATAATAGATGTCGATGTTAGCTCCGTTTTCTTTCCCGACAGTTAGGTATGGCATAGTCTTGGGTCTTTCTGTGAGGTTCCGGCCGGCAGAATGGCCGCCCTCGGGCGATTACATGCCTCGCGAGGCAGCTTGTCACGTAACTTTTGTGTGACTTTCCCAAAAGCCGTGTTGTGCTCGTCCCTAGTTTGCAAATACTCATAATTATCTATGGCGCCCGGTAAAAGCAGCGGACTGGTCGACCTTCCGAGCAATCACTCGGTAGACGAAACGGTGGAGAAACTGAAAGGGATACTTCAAGAGAAGGGAATTACCCTGTTCGCCCTGGTCGATCACAGCGGAGAAGCAGCCAAAGCAGGATTGAAAATGCGTCCGACGAAACTTTTCATCTTCGGAAATCCAAAGGCGGGCACTCCCGTGATGCTGGCGTCGCCGAGCAGTGCGATCGATCTTCCGCTCAAGATTTTGATTTGGGAAGACGCTCAAGGCAAAGTTTGGGTCACTCATAATAGTACTGCCTACTTGCAGGAACGGCACAACCTGCCATCGGAACTGCTCCCAAACATCGCGGTGATCGAAGCACTGGCGAAGAAGGCTGCAGAATAATAGCTCCAATGTTACAACCAGATCACCAAAGGTCTCGACAACACGCTAAATTTCTTCGTTGACTTGAGCGGCCACAACGTTGGCAGACTTTCAGCACCGACCTGGAGTTGGTTAATGCGTTTTTATCTGAGAATTAAGGAGGACTCGATGAATCGGAGAACATTCGTTAGGCACGCGACGATTCGCGCGGTCTATGTGTATGCCGCGATCTTCGCGATTTGCGCGCTGATCCGTGGTCCTGGGCTGCTTCGCGCGGGGCCGGCCCATGGCAGTCAGGCAACCGCGGATCCTGATTGGTCGCAGCTGATCGCGAGCATGGACAAGATGCACATGGCGATGGGAGCGGTTGAGCGATCCGGCAATAGCGATGTGGATTTTGTCAGATTGATGCTCCCGCATCATCAGGCGGCGATCGACATGGCGAAGGCTCAGCTGTTGTACGGCAAGGATCCGCAAATGCGTAGGTTGGCCCAGGAAATCATCACTGATCAGCAATCGGAGATTGAGTTGATGCAGCGTTGGCTCAAAGAGCGGGAGCCTGCTCAGGCGAAAGCAAATCAAGCGGCCGCTACCGACACCGGAAAGGACAACTAAACATGAAAATGATTCGTTGGTTCTTGTCTCTCTGCCTACTGCCATGCGCGATGGCACAACAAGCGCCCTGGGGACGACCAGACATTCCTATTTCCGCCCACGATCGAGTTTACGCGGCAAACCAGACTTCGAACACGGTTTCGGTGATCGATCCTTCCACCAACAAGCTACTCGGCGTGATCCGGCTCGGTGATCCGGTGCCCGGCGCTCTGAGCGCGCTCTATAAGGGTCAACTCCTGGTGCATGGCCTCGGCTATTCACCCGATGGAAAGACCCTTGCCGTAGTTTCAATAGCCTCGAATTCGGTCACGTTGATCGATACGGCGACGAATAAAGTGAAAAAGACAATCTACGTGGG
>JBASRJ010000317.1:0-2950 GCA_049273785.1 Gaiellaceae bacterium
CGTCGCTCTCGATGAAGGCGACCTCCGGGCCCGGATCGCCGACGCGGTTCCAGCGCGCGCAGTCCCTCGCGATCCGCCTCCGGAACGAGCTCGGGGACGTCCCCGTCGGTGTGGCGTCGATCACCGACCGTGCCCTGCCACACCTGTTTCCGACGCCGGACTCGGACACGTTCGACGTGACGGTCCACCGAGCGATGGGAATCGAGCGGCCGCCGCCGACCGATGGGTTCAGCACACGGATCACGACGCTCGGTTCGATCGCTCGGGTCGCGAGCGACAACTTCTTCGCCCCGACCGCGCAGAAACGGCTGCTGGTCGTCTTCACCGACGGCGAGACGAAGCCCTTCCTCGACGAGAGTCTCGGCACGCTGTTCAAGGCGCCGCCCGGAGTGCATGCGATCTTCGTCCGCATCTGGGGCGCGAAGGAGCACGTCTACGAGGGCCGGCGCGCCGATCCGCTCTACCGTCCCGATCCGATGAGCGCGACGTACATCCAGCAGCTGGCCGCGACGACGGGCGGCGTCTCGGTCGATGCGGGTGACTTCGGTGACCTGGTCAAGGCCGCGCACAAGGCCCTTGGCCACGGCCCGACCGAGGTGCTGCGGAAAGAGCAGCGGCGGCTCGAGCTCGCGCCGTACCTCGCCGGCTTCGCCTTCCTGCCGCTGGGCTTCCTGCTCTGGCGGCGGAATCTCTAAGCCTCGTGGAAGCGGCTTGACCGCCGCCCCTGAATAGTTGTATAGCCCTCCCTGTCCCGTGAGCAGGGGTGGGCGAACGGGTCGAAGGTCCAACCACAACCGGGGAGGCATCCATGAGCGACGAACGCTCGAACGGGATGGACCGGGGCAGATTCCTGAAGCTCGGCGCAGCCGCGGCGGCGGCGCCTACCGCGCTGTCGCTTGCACGGGCTGCGAAGGCAGCGCCGGCGGCACAGCTCGAGGAGGCGACGATCGCACAGCTCCAGGCGCAGATGACCAACGGCGGGCTGACGTCGCACTCGCTCGTCCAGGCGTACCTCGGCCGGATCGACGCGATCGACCGGAAAGGCGGGTTGAACTCGGTGCTCGAGCTCAATCCCGACGCGCAGGACATCGCGAAGCAGCTCGACGCCGAGCGCAAGGCCGGACACGTACGGGGGCCGCTGCACGGAATCCCGGTGATGGTCAAGGCCAACATCGACACCGCGGACAAGATGCAGTCCACGGCCGGCTCGCTCGCCCTCGTCGGCAAGCCCGCGCCGCAGGACTCCACCGTCGCGAGGAAGCTGCGTGACGCGGGCGCGGTGATCCTCGGCAAGACGAATCTGAGCGAGTGGGCGAACTTCCGCTCGTTCTCGTCGACGAGCGGCTGGTCGGGCGTCGGCGGCCTGTGTCACAACCCGTACGCGCTCGACCGGAACGCGGGCGGCTCGAGCTCCGGCTCGGGAGCGTCCTCGTCCGCGAATCTCTGCGCCGCCGGGCTCGGCACGGAGACGGACGGCTCGATCGTCAATCCGGCGAACAACGACGGCGTCGTCGGGATCAAGCCGACGGTGGGCCTGACGAGCCGCGCGGGTGTCGTGCCGATCTCGCACACGCAGGACACCGTCGGGCCGCACGCACGCACGGTCGCGGACGCCGCCGCGATCCTGAGCGCGATCGCGAGCAGGACGGCCGATCCTCGGGACGCCGCGACCGCGACGTCGCCCAACGGGAAGCCGCGTCCGAGCATTCCGGCGGACTACACGCAGTTCGTCGATCCAAACGGTCTCAGGGGCGCGAAGATCGGTGCGCTTCGCGGTCCGGTGCTCACGGGTTACAGCAAGTACACGGACGGCGTGTACCAGGATGCGATCGACGCGATGGGAGCGGCGGGAGCGACCGTCACCGACGATGTCGCGCTGCCGGACATGGACGAGATCCTGGCCAGCTCGGCAGAGATCATCGTCCTGATCTACGAGTTCAAGCGCGACCTGAAGAAGTATCTCGACGGACGCACGGGCGTTCCGATCAAGACGCTGGCGGACGCGATCGCTTTCAACAACGCGCACGCCGACACCGAGTTGAAGTTCTTCGGGCAGGAGATCTTCGAGCTCGCCGAGTCGGACCCGTTCTCCGACGCGGACTATGCGCAGGCGCTCGCGGACGACCGGCGGCTCGGCGGCAAGGACGGGATCGACGCCGCATTGGCCACGGGCGGGTTCGACGCACTCGTCGCTCCGACGGGGTCGCCCGCGTGGACGACGGATCTGATCAACGGCGATCACTTCCTCGGCGCGAGCTCGTTCCCGTCGGCGATGGCCGGCTATCCGATCATCAACGTGCCGGCCGGGAGCCCGTTCGGCGTTCCGGTCGGGATCAGCTTCATCGCGGGCGCGTTCAGCGAACCGCTGCTGATCAAACTGGCGTCCGGCTTCGAGGCCGCGACGAAGGCACGTCGGGTGCCGCAGTTCCAGGCGACGCTGCCTGACGCCGGGATTCCGGCGCCGAAGGGCAGCTCCAAGCGTCACGGCTTGCCGAACCGCAAGCTGCCGGCGGTGGCGAACCTGTAAGGGCAATCAGGGCGCCGGCCTTCGGGCCGGCGCCCTGACCGACGGCCAGGATGACTTCGACTCGAGCGGCCCGGCGTTTTCGAGCTCGAGCTGCGCAGATCCGTTGCGGCGCCCGTACCTGACCTTGTGGTATCTCGCCGGCTGAGGCTTCCACTAGGGTCCAGAGAGCTCGACCGAGGAACCCGACTCGAGGGGTGAAAAGCATGATGCTTCGGAGATTCAAGCTGTCGCCGGCCATGGTGATCTCGTGCATCGCACTCGCGATCGCGCTCGGCGGCACGAGTTACGCAGCGGTCACGGTGTTGCCGCGAAACAGTGTGACGACTGTTCAGGTCAAGGACTTCTCGCTGCTCTCGCGGGACTTCAAGCGGGGGCAGATTCCGACGGGTCCGCGCGGAGCAACCGGGCCGCAGGGCTCTGCTG
>JBASRJ010000357.1:0-1677 GCA_049273785.1 Gaiellaceae bacterium
GCGCAGACCCGCGCGGCGCCGGTCGGGGCGACCGTCCGTGGCCGTGTCCTGTCCGGCCTGGCGAAAGGCCCTGCGAAGCTCGAGCTCGGGGCGTCGGCGCCGCTCGCGGGCAGCCTCGTGTCGGTCGCCGTTCCTTCGCCCGACGGCAGCTACGTCGCATACAACACGTGGCGCTGGAAGCGGGTCGTCGACTGGTACCAGTCGCTGTCCTCGCAAGGGATCCAAACCGGTGACGCACTCGGCACGCCGGTGCTGCACGTCCGCTCGCTCGGGCGGGGAAAGGACATCGCGCTCGAGCCGGGCACGTTCTCGGCCGCCTGGCGCAAGGACGGAGCACTGGCGTACGTCAGGGGTGAACAGCCGGACTATCGGGCGGACACGCCGTTCCTCCGGCAGGTTGTCGTCCGCGCTGCCCTTGACGCGGCGCCGGCCGTCTGGTCGTCCTCGGCGGCCGAGTATCACGTCCTGGGCTGGGCCGGACGGGCGCTCATCGTCGCTCAGCAGTTCGAAGGGGAGTCGATCTCCCTGCTCGTGTTCGACGGACCGGGGTCGGCACGACCGCTTGCACAGAATGCGAGCCTCGTCGCAATCAGCCCCGACGGGTCCTCGGCCCTCGTCGACGAGAGTCCCGCCGACACCGACGCGCCGGCATTGCGCCTGGTCTCCGTCACGGATGCGAGTGAGCTCGCACGTGCACCGTTCTCGACGGTCGTCGATCCGGCGACGTCGAATCCGGTGACCTGGGTGAGCGGTCCAGGCAACTGGCTCGGCGACCGGGTCGTGGCTTCGACGTCGACCGGGCTCGTCGTCCTACGAGCGGCAGGCGGCCGGTTGTCGATCGAGCAGGTTCTGCACGTCGACTCCGCAACGCGGCCGAACGGCAGGCTCTGGGAGCCCCGGTTCGCGGACGACGGACGGACGATCGTCACGTGGACCGACCTTCCGGGAGCGCAGGCCGCGCAGATCGTCTGCGACAGGTTCGCGCTGACGTGCACACAGGGCGCCGCGGTTCCCTCGGCGAATGCTCCGCGTCCCGTCTACGACCAGAGTGGAGGGAACCAATGAGCACGCGACGCTGCTCTGTCGTGTTGGCCGCGCTGATCGGGATGTTCGCTTTCGCCGGACAGGCGAGTGCGACGACGAACGTCTTCTTCGCATTCCACCGCTACAGCAACACCAACTCCTATCTGACGATCAACCTCCAGGACACGTACTCGGGCTCGATCATCGGGCAGCGCGGGTTCCGCGCGGGATCCGGGACGTCAACCGACGAATGCGCGCTCCGCCAGGGCTGGCTTCCCGCCGGTTGGTACGACCTGCGAGGTCACTTCGACTACTACAACGGCTCGCTGATCAAGGGTCGTGTGTGGCAGCTCTCCGACAAACGGTGTAACGGTGGCTCGGGGCAGCTCCGGACGGAGCTCTTCATCCATTCGGAAGAGACGTCGGACGAAGGGCAGTACTGTCCAACGCCGTACGACGACCCGTTCTGCTGGGAAGGCGGCTCCGACTACTACTCCCTGGGCTGCATCAAAGTTGCGCACGCGCAGCCGTACCCAAGTGACGTCGGGCGCCTGGACGACACGTGGGACTCCTGGGACGGGCGGCACGGCTACTTCACCGGGTACTCCGCGGTGTTCGTGAGTTGAGGAAGGCGCGGCGGGATCCGGATCCCGC
>JBASRJ010000367.1:0-3708 GCA_049273785.1 Gaiellaceae bacterium
GCCCGCGTCGGCGCCCTGACCGGCCAGCGACGCGCCGAGGTCGTTGACGACGACCTTCGCGCCGGCACGTGCGAGCGCAAGGGCGTGCTCCCGGCCGATCCCGCGACCGGCGCCCGTGACGACCGCGACTTTTCCGTCGAGCTTCGGCATTCCAGCGGAGACGTTAGTTCAGCGTGTGGGGCCGGCGTGGATTCGCCGGCCCCACACGCCAATCCGTCAGCGTCCCTTGATCAGAGGCCCGAACTCGCTGAAGGTCCCGTTGCCGTAGCGCACGAGCTTCAGTTGCGAGATCGGGAAGTGGTCGGTCTTGCTCGTCTTGACCTTGATTCCCTTGATCATGAACGGGTTCACCCAGTTCATGCTCTGCGTCGCCTTGATCAGCGACTCCCGCGTCGGGTTCTTGCCCGCGTTGTAGAGCAGCTTCACGGTGTCGTACGCCTTGGCCATCCCGTAGAAGTAGAACGTGTTCTTCGGGTCGGCACCGCTCGGGCCGTACTGCGCCAGGATGCTCTGGTACTTCTTGACGATCGGGTCGTTCGCGTACTTCGGATTGGCATTGTTCTTCAGGTAACCGCTGCTGACCGCGCCGTTGACGAACTCTGGGCCCGCCCGCGCAGCGACCGCTGCCATCACCGAGTCGATCGCGGACACGGAGTTGATGACGATCGTGTCCGGCTTCCAGTTGAGCGCCTTCGCCGTCGCAAGCGCGCGGACGGTCGGCGTCGGAATCGACAGCAGCACCCACGTGTCTGCTCCCGAGGCCTTCTGCTTCGCGAGCTGCGATGCATAGCTCGTGTCGGTCGTCTCGTAGCTCTGGGACGACACGATGAGGCTCGTCTTCGCGGCGAGGCCGATCTTCAGGCCGCGGAGGTAGTCCTTGCCGTAGTCATCGTTCTGGTAGAAGACCGCGATCTTCGCGTTCGGCGCGTTCTTCTTGATCCACTCGCCGTACGCGCGCCCTTCGGCGATGTAGTCCGGCTGCCAGCCGATCGTCCACGGGAACTGCTTGTACTGGAGACCCCAGTAGCTCGCGCCCGTGGAGACCAGGATCTGCGGGATCTTCCGCTCGTTCAGGAGCGGTCGGATCGCCTGGTTGTGCTCGGTGCCCAGCGCGCCGACGTCCGCGAAGATCTTGTCCTCGAGGATCAGCTTGTTCGTCAGCTGCACCGTCTGCGCGGGGTTGTACCCGTCGTCGTAGTACTTCCAGACGATCTGGCGTCCTCTCACGCCCTTCTTGCCGTCCGGCCCTTTGTGCGCGTTGGCCCATTTGAAGTAGGCTTCCATGCCGCGCGGAATCGGCGCATAGAGCGACGCTGGCCCGCTCAGCGGGAACGTTCCGCCGATCGTGATCGACGACGACGTGACGCCAGGCGCCGCCGTCGGCGCCGTGGCGATCTGCACCCGTCCGAATGCGGCGCCGGGGATGCTCACGGCCAACGATGCGAGGACGGCCGCAAGCGCAATCAGCGCTCTGTTCACGAGTCTCCCTCCTCCTCGGTCATGCTGTACGGAGCATTCTTGGCTCACGATGAGCCAGGCTGTCAAGGAACGTCTGCAGGCTGCTGGGTCGTCAGCCGCTCGTAGGCGGGGAGTGTCAGGAACTCCGCGAACTCGCCGGCGAGCGCCACTTCCCCGAAAACCTCGGCCGCGGTCTCGTACCCCGGCCCGAGCTGCTCGAGCTCCTCGCGCTCGATCTCGACCACCCGCTCGCGGGTGACGCGGCCGTGATGCAGCCATTGCCAGATCTGCGAGCGACTGATCTCGGCCGTCGCGGCGTCCTCCATCAGGTTGTTGATCGCGGCCGCGCCGACGCCGTTCAGCCAGGAGGCGATGTACTGGATCCCGACCGAGACGTTGAGGCGGACGCCCTCCTCGGTGACCTCACCGGGCGTGCCGGCGACGTCCAGCAGGTCGGCAGCCACGACCGAGACGTCGTCGCGCTGCCTGTCGACCTGATTCGGTCGCTCGCCGAGTGCGTCGTCGAACACGCCCGTTGCCACCGAAACGAGATCGGGGTGCGCGACCCAAGTCCCGTCGAAGCCGTCGCCGGCCTCACGCAGCTTGTCCTCCCGCACCTTCGTGAGCGCGCGCTCGTTGACCTCGGGGTCGCGCCGGCTCGGGATGAACGCGGCCATCCCCCCGATGGCGTGCGCGCCTCGGCGGTGGCAGGTCCTGACGAGCAGCTCGGTATAGGCACGCATGAACGGCACGTCCATCGTCACGAGCGGGCGGTCCGGGAGCACGAACTCCGGCCGGTCGCGGAACTTCTTGATGATGGAGAACATGTAGTCCCACCGGCCCGCGTTCAGCCCGGCGGAATGCTCTCTCAGCTCGTAGAGGATCTCGTCCATCTCGAAGGCGGCCAGGATCGTCTCGACGAGGACGGTGGCGCGGATCGTGCCGCGCGGAATCGACAGCCGCTCCTGCGCGAACAGAAAGACGTCGTTCCACAGGCGCGCTTCGAGGTGCGACTCGAGCTTGGGGAGGTAGAAGTAGGGGCCCGAGCCCGCGTCGCGTTGGCGCCGGCCGCAGTGGAACAGGTAGAGGCCGAAGTCGAACAGGCTGGCCGAGACGGGCTCGCCGTCGACCAGCAGGTGCTTCTCGTACAGGTGCCAGCCGCGCGGTCGGACCAGGAGGGTCGCGACGTCGTCCTGAAGCCGGTAGGACTTCGCGTCTGTCTCCAGGGAGATCGTTCGGTCGACGGCATCGATCAGGTTCGCCTGGCCCTCGACGCAGTTCCGCCAGGTCGGCGAGTTCGAGTCCTCGAAGTCGGCCATGAACATTCGGGCGCCCGAGTTCAAGGCGTTGATCACCATCTTCCGGTCGACGGGCCCGGTGATCTCAACCCGCCGGTCGAGGAGATCGCGCGGCGCCGGCGCAACACGCCAGTCCGGGTCCTCCCGGACGGCGCGTGTGGCCGGGAGGAAGTCGGGCAGCTCGCCGGCGGCGATCCGCTCCTGCCGGTCCGCCCGCGCCGCCAGCAGCTCCAACCGAATCGGGTTGAACTCGCGCTGCAGGTCGGAGACGAAGGCGAGCGCTTCGGGGGTCAGGATTCGCGCCCCGGCGTCGCCCGCCTGGCCCAACACCTCCACGCTGGTGGCGGTCATCGGAAGAGAGATATCCGAATTAGCTCCTGGTTGGAAGCCTGCCCTTGATTGACAGCCCATTAGCGGCAGAGCAGGATTCCCCCGCGATGGACGGCCTGATGATGGACTTCCAGCTGACGCTTCCGACCCTGCTTCGCCGCGCGGAGACGTACTTCGGCGATCAGGAGGTCGTCACTCGTCTGCCCGACAAGTCGTTCCACCGCTACACCTATTCGGACATGGCGCGCCGCGCGAAGCAGCTTGCCGTGGCGCTCCGAGAGCTGGGCTTCGAGCGCGGTGACCGCGTCGCGACGCTGAGCTGGAACCACTACCAGCATCTCGAGGCGTACTTCGGCATCCCGTGCGGCGGCTTCGTTCTGCACACGCTCAATCTGCGTCTCCATCCGAGCGACATCGGCTACATCGCCGCGCACGCAGGCGACCGCGCGGTCATCGTCGACGCCAGCCTGGTGCCGCTCCTCGAACAGTTCCTGGACCAGACGGAGATCGAGCATGTCTTCGTCGTCGAGGATTCGTACGAGCAGCTGCTCGCGTCGGTGGACCCTGACGGCTGGCTCGCGCCGGACCTCGACAAGGGCGAAGCGGCCGCGATGTGTTACAC
>JBASRJ010000381.1:0-1987 GCA_049273785.1 Gaiellaceae bacterium
GCTCCTCGTGCGCGTGCGCGAGCGCGGCGGCGAGCACCTCTACCGCGAGATCGAGCTGCCGCTGACGGCCGTGCTTGCCGCGATGGAGGACGCTGGCGTGAAGATCGACACCTATCGCATGGGCGAGATCACGGCGCGCCTGGCCGACCGCGTCGAGGAGCTGGAGGCCAGGGCCTACGAGCTCGCGGGCGAGGAGTTCATGATAGGCTCGACGCAGCAAGTCGCGCGGATCCTGTTCGAGAAGATGCAGCTGACGCCGGGCCGCAAGGGCAAGACCGGCTACTCGACCGACACGCGCGTCCTTCGCTCGATCCGCCACGAGCACGCGCTCGTCGAGGTGATCGAGGAGTGGCGCGAGTACTCGAAGCTCCTGAACACGTATCTGGGGCCGCTTCCCTCACTGATCTCGGAGGAGGACGGCCGGCTGCACACGCACTTCAACCAGATGGTGGCCTCCACCGGCCGGCTGTCGACGACCAATCCGAATCTGCAGGCGATCCCGATCCGCACCGAGCTCGGGAAGGAGATCCGCTCGGCGTTCGTCGCGGAGCCCGGGTCACGGCTGCTGTCGGCGGACTACTCGCAGATCGAGCTGCGGATCCTCGCGCACGTGTCCGGCGAGCCGAAGCTGCGCGAGGCGTTCGCGCGCGGCGAGGACATCCACACGGCGACGGCGGTCGAGGTGCTCGGGAAGGAAGCGGCGTCCCTCACGAGCGGCGACCGCAGCATCGCGAAGATGATCAACTTCGGCATCGTCTACGGCATCTCCGCCTACGGCCTTTCGGAGAACCTCGAGATTCCCCGCGAGCAGGCGCAGGAATACATCGACGCCTATCTGGCGCGCTTTCCGCTCGTCCAGGATTTCATCGAGCGGACGATCGAACAGGCGAAGCGAGACGGGTACGTGACCTCGCTCCTCGGCCGGCGGCGGCCCGTGCCCGAGATCAGGGCCACGAACCGCCAGACGCGCTCGCTCGGCGAGCGGCTGGCCGTCAACTTCGTGATGCAGGGCTCGAACGCGGACATCATCAAGGTGGCGATGATCCACATCCATCGCCGGCTGCGCGACGAGGGACGCGGCGCGCGCCTGGTGCTGCAGGTCCACGACGAGCTGCTGCTCGAGGTCCCGGAGGCCGAAGTCGGCCCGGTGAAGGAGGTCGTGCGGGAGGAGATGGTTCGGGCGTACCCACTCGACCCACCGCTCGCCGTCGATGTCGGAGTCGGCGACGACTGGAACGAGGCAAAGGACTGATGGCCGCTTGAAGTCCGGCGCCGGCTGCGCCGGCGCCATGACGACTTCAAGCGGACTCTTCTCGCGATCAACCGCTGCGGCCGTACCGGGCAAAGCCCGGCACGGCGGCCTTTGCTGTTCTTGCGTTCATAGACTTCGCGCTATGGCTCGAGAGCTTGAGCGGGCTGTAATAGCACTGATCAGGCGCCTTCTCGGGGCGTCTCTGGCCGACACGCCGACATGGCTTGTGAGACCGGGGCGCGCAGAGTGCGGAGGGCATTGGGAGCTCGCCCGCAGCATCTACCGAGATCTCACAGATCTCGAGTTGCCTGAGGAAATGCGCCGAATCGAACGGCGCACGGTTGATGCCGTGCTGGTGAGCCCGGACGCGACGCGCATTTTGGAGATTGACGAGAAGCAGCACTTCAATGTCTTTCGCGCACTGACGCTGAAGCACTACGTTGATCGCGTCCCGCTTGCATTCGACGCCCGACGCTTCGCGTGGCGGACTTCGAGGTCAAGGACTGGATCAGTTCGCCTGATGCGCCGGAGCGAATGTCCGCGCTCCTTGACGAGCGCCTGGCCCTGAATACCGGATAGGCTGGTTCATCCGGTGGTCGACGAGATTCCGGTCGTCCCTGACGCCGGGCCCTGAACGCGACATCGACCTCTGGCCTCCCGCAAGCTGAGGGCTCGCGCTCCGTGTTCACTGGGAATAGCTTCATGACGAGCCCGCCGCCGTGACGGGCCTTGCCC
>JBASRJ010000382.1:0-1550 GCA_049273785.1 Gaiellaceae bacterium
GGATACCGGGCCGTCCTGTCCGTGCCCCTCCTCGTCGGTGAGCGGGTGCTCGGCGCCCTCGTCACGTATCGCGACGACGTCGGGCCGTTTTCCGACCGGCAGGTGGAGCTCATGCAAGCGTTCGCCCACCAGGCGGCGCTCGCACTGGAGAACTCCCGGCTGTACGAGGAGAGCGAGCGCCGGCGCCGGGAGTCCGAGGTGTTCGCCGGGGTCGCGCAGGCGATCACGTCGTCGCTCGACATCGACACGGTGCTCCGCCGGATCACCGACAGCGCCAAAGAGCTGGTCGGAAGCGATCTGGCGATGATCGGCTTCCGCGAAGGCGAGGCGGAGGCCGTCACGGTCCGCCATCGCGTCGGCTCGCGGTACACCTCGGACCGCAAGTTCAGCATCGAGCCCGGCAAGGGCTTCGGCGGCCAGGCGCTGCTGAGCGGCCGCCCGCTCCGGACCGACGACTACAGGAACGATCCCGCCTTCGGCAAGGAATATCTCGGCGCCATCCTGAAGGACGAGAGCGTCAGCGCCATGGTGGTGCCGATCAAGAGCGAGGAGCGCGTGGTCGGGCTCCTCTACGTCGCGAATCGCTCGCATCGCCCGTTCAGCGATCACCACGAGGCTACCCTGCTGCGACTCGCCGACGAGGCCGCCGTCGCGATCCGGAACGCTCAGCTCTTCGCGAGCGAGCGCGAAAGCGAGCGGCGTTATCGCACCCTGGTCGAGAGCTCGATCCAGGGCATCCACATCCAGCGGGACTGGGTCACGCTGTTCGTCAATCCGGCGTTCGCGCGGATGCTCGGCTACGACGGCACCGGCGAGCTCGTCGGCCTCGACACCCGTCGCTGGATCGCGCCGCAGGAGCTTTCGCGTCTCGCGAGCGACCGCGCGGCGCGGCTCCGCGGCGAGCCGGTGCCGTCACAGTACGAATTCCAGGCCATCCGGCGAGACGGCTCGCTCATCTGGGTCGACATCCAGGTCGCCGAGATCCTCTGGGAGGGGGAGCCGGCCGTCCAGTCGACCGTGCTGGACATCAGCGAGCGCAAGCGCGCGGAACAGGCGCTCCGGCAGAGCGAGGCTCAGCTCCGGCAGGTCCAGAAGATGGAGGCCGTGGGCCAGCTCGCCGGCGGCGTCGCGCACGACTTCAACAACCTCCTGACGGTCATCACGGGCCGGACGGAGCTCCTGCTGCTCCGCCTGCCGGCCGACGACCCTCATCGGCGCGACGTCGAGCTGGTCAGGAAAACTGCGGATCGCGCGGCCTCCCTCACCCAGCAGCTCCTCGCATTCAGCCGCAAGCAGATGCTCCAGCCGCGCGTGCTCGACCTGAACGGCGTCGTCGCGGGGATGGCCCAGATGCTCAAGCCGCTGATCGGCGAGACGATCGAGCTGGTCACGTCGCTCGATCCGGTCCTCGGCCGCGTGAAGGCCGATCCGGCGCAGATCGAGCAGATCGTCCTGAACCTCGCCGTGAACGCCCGAGACGCGATGCCCCAGGGTGGTCGGCTGACGATCGAGACCGGGAATGTCGAGCTCGACCCGGCGTTCGCCGAGAC
>JBASRJ010000391.1:0-3125 GCA_049273785.1 Gaiellaceae bacterium
CGGGGGTGGTCTTCCACACGGGCGGGACGAGCCTCACGACCGGAACGTTCCTCGTCGCGATGTTCATGTCGCTCTACGTGATCTACGGCTTCGATACTGCGTCGACGCTCGCCGAGGAGACGAAAGACCCGCGCCGCGAGGCGCCCCGAGCTGTGCTCGGGTCGGTCATCGGTGCGTTCGTGATCGGCGCCGTGTTCCTGTATGCGTGTTTGCTGGCGATTCCGAATTTCGGTGAGGCGATCAAGGGCGCCTGGGGACCGACGAACATCATCGACGCGAACTTCGGCAACGGCTTCTCGACCGTCTTCTTGCTCGTCGTCTCTGCGGCGATCTTCGTCTGCTGCCTCGCGATCGAGACCTCGACGATCAGGCTCTGCTTCGGGATGTCGCGTGACGACCGGCTGCCGGCCTCGCCGGTTCTGAGCAAGGTGCACCCGCGGCTGCACACTCCGATCGGCGCGTGCATTGCGATCGGGCTGCTCTCGGCGATCCCGTTCATCCAGTACGCGGGCGTCTTCATTCTCGCGATCGCGGCGACGGGGATGATCTACTTCAGCTACCTGTTGGGGAACATCGCGCTCCTCCGCGCGCGGCTCCGCGGCTGGCCGCGGGCGAAGGCGCCGTTCTCTCTGGGACGCTGGGCCCTACCGACGACCCTGCTCGCCCTTGCCTACGGGGGTGGAATGATCGTCAATATCGCGTGGCCTCGCGTAGCGACGAATCCGACGCCGTACCAGGCCGTCGATGCCAAGGGGCACCTCCAGCTCAACTTCGGGTGGCACTGGCTCAACCACCGGCCGGTGCTGTGGACGGTGCTCGTCGTGATCGTGCTCGTCGGCGCGGTCTACTTCGCACTCGTGCAGCGGCGGAAGCCGTCGTACCTGGTGGCGCCCGAGGGGGAGGTCTTCGCGACCGACGCCCCCGCGGCGGCGCCGGTTCCAACGACGCCGTAAGTGCGGAAGGATGGGGCCGTCGGTGTCGACGGCCCCACCCTCTAGGCTCGGCGTGTGATCGTCGCTCACCTCGACCTCGACGCGTTCTTCGCTGCGGTCGAGGAGCTCGAGAACCCGGAGCTCCGGACGAAGCCGCTCGTCGTCGGGGGCGATCCGCACGGCCGCGGCGTCGTCGCGACGGCCAACTACAACGCGCGCACGTTCGGCATCCACTCGGCGATGAGCTGCGCCGAGGCGTTGCGCCGCTGTCCGCACGTGGTGTTCGTCCGCCCGCGCCACGCGCTGTACCGCGAGTACTCGCGCGCCGTCTGGGAGACCGTGCGCGGCGTGGTGCCGACCGTCGAGCGCACCGGCCTCGACGAGGGCTACCTCGACGTCGGCGAGGGCGCGGCGGACTTCCTGCGTGCGCGAACGATCGCCGAGGCCGTGCAGACGTCGGTGCGCGCGGCCACGAGCCTGACGTGCTCGCTCGGCGTCTCAACGTCGAAAGTCGTCGCCAAGATCGCGAGCGACCTGCGGAAGCCCGGCGGCCTCACCGTCGTCCCTCCGGGAACGGAGGCGCACTTTCTTGCTGGCTTCGACGTCCGGCGCTTGCCCGGCGTGGGGCCGAAGGCCGAGGCGCGTCTCCGGGCCGCGAGCGTCGAGACGATCGGCACGCTCGCCGAGCTCGCCGACGGCGACCTGAAGCGGCTCCTGCCGGGGACGGTCGGCAATCTCCTGCGCGACCGCGCCCGCGGAATCGACCACCGCGAGCTCGAGCTCTCGACCGAGCGGATCTCGATCAGCGTCGAGAACACGTTCGAGCGCGACCTGACCGACCGAGCGCAACTGCGCGAGGAGCTGCGCGGCATGGCGGAACGCGTCGCGGGCCACCTGCGCGACTCCAGTCGTACCGCGCGCACGGTCACGACGAAGCTCAGGTACACGGACTTCTCGATTCGCAGCCGTTCGACCTCGCTGCGCATCGGCATCGACGACGCGAGCGAGATCGGCGAGCTGGCGTGTGGGCTGCTCGACCGCGCTTTGAGTGACCGCCCGGGCGCGCTTCGGCTCGTCGGCGTCGGTGTGTCAGGACTGTCGGATTACCGTCAGCTCGCGTTTCCCGCACTTTGCGACGACGGGTCCGGGCATCCCCCTAACGAGGGATCGCAGCAAGAAGCGGGCGCAGTAGACTCGCGCGCCTAGAGCGCAAACCGGCCCGCACGGCGGTCCTAGCCCGGCGGCCCGCCGGAGGCGCTTCACAAGGTCAAATCGACGCACGTCCACGGGGGTGGGGGAGGTGCCGGGTCTGAACGCTGCCGGCCAAACACGGCCAGAGCCAGAAGAGCTGCGTCCTGACGAGCGGCCGCCGGGACAGTTCGTCTCCGACGACCTGCAGTCGGACACCCGCCGCTTCCTCGAGGAGGTCAAGGACGTCGTCCGCCGCCGCTCCGAAGCCGGCCTCGGGCGCGATCGTTAGCGGGGCAGGCCCGGCGGGAGGCCGCCTAACCTTCGCCCATGCCGAGCTTCGAGGTCGCGATCGAGATCGCGCGTCCGCCTGAGGAGGTCTTCGCCTACCTCACGGACGTCCCCCGCATTCCCGAGTGGCAGTCGAGCGCCGGTAGCGCCGAGGTCGACGGCGAGGTGCGGGAGGGCGCCCGGATCCGGGAGCGCCGGACGTTCATGGGCCACGGCGTGAAGGTCGAGCTGGAGGTGACGCGGTACGAACCCCCGCGACGTTTCGACGTGAGCTCGCGCGGCGGCCCGGTGTCATATGAGGTTCGCCACGCCCTCGAACGGTCAGGCGGCGGCACCCACCTCGACGTCGAGGTCGGCATCAAGCTGAGCGGAATGATGCGGCTTGCCGCCCAAGGGCCGCTGAAGCTCGCGGAACGCGAATTCCGGGCGGATTTCACCCGCTTCAAAGACCTGCTCGAACGCGACGGCTGACCCGTTCAGGACGCGTTCAGGCGCTCGCATCCACAGTGCGACCGTGCGGATCGCCCCGGCACTGCTCGTCGCCCTTGCGCTTGCCGTCGTTGCGGCAGGCTGCGGCTCAGGTGGGAGCAAGAAGCAGGCCGCGCCCACGACGACCGCGGCAGCGACGACGTCCACGTCCGCCACGACCACGACGACGCAGTCGACGCCGTCTGCGCTGCAGGCGGAGGTGAAGTCCGCGGCGGCCGGCGACAT
>JBASRJ010000392.1:0-1691 GCA_049273785.1 Gaiellaceae bacterium
CCCCAGCTGCCGAGGGACACGATCAGGTCGTTGCCGAGGATCTCGGCGCAGCCCGAGGTGGTGCCGAGGCCGAGCAGGTTGTGGGCGACAAGCGCGTAGCGGAAGACGAGCCCCTTGGCGTTGAGCGCGTTGGGCTTGGTGCCGAGCGACGTGCGCTCGGCGGCCGTTCCGAAGAACGTGCGCTTGACGGCGTCGAAGTCGACGGTCGTGCTGTCGTTCGCGGCCGCGGGGGCCGTGCACGGCGGGAAGGCGACGTTGTTGAAGTGGTTCACGCCGTTCACCGAGATCAACTCGTCGACCTGGACGTGGAGCGCGATGCCGGCGTACCCCAACGGATACCGGTTGTTGCTGTTCGGCGCGTTCTTGAACATCTGGATGACGTTGTCGACCGCGCTTCCGGCTCCCGTGGCCGGTTGGTGGAAGTTCATGTAGTCGATTTCGAGGAAGAGGTCCGGCCGTCCGGGCTGGGCGCAGTCGGTCGCGGGGCTGGTCGTCGTCGCCGGCACGCAGAGCGTGACGTCCCGGGTGGCGGGGTTCGAGCCCGCCGCGTAGACGCCCGCGTAGTTGATTCCCGGCTTACCGTCGCTCCAGAGCGTCGCGTTCTTCCAGCAGTCCAGGAGTCCGTCGCCGTCCGAGGAGACGTTGCCGCCGGGGCACGAGCCCGGGCTCAGCAGCGGCGCCCCGCTCTTCTGGCCGAGGGTGCCCCCCGCCATCTGGAACCCGACGTAGGTGCCGTTGTCGGCCAGCGCCCAGATCAACTCGTTGAACTCGTCGGCTAGCGTGGCGGGGTCGTCCGGCACGCCGCGAAGGACCAGCGTCGGGCAAGGACCGATGCCGCAGCTCCCGTAGTTGAACTGTTGCTGAAGACTGCCGTCGACCTTGTAGAGCTGAGCGACCTTGGGGGGCTGGAGCGTCGCGTTCGCGCCCGCGCACGCCACGAAGAGGCTCGTTCCCGCGATGCCCAGGCCGGTGATCGCGGTGTTGCAGGCGGCGTTCGGCACAGCCACCGAGGCCAGGGCGGCGCCGTTGTCCTTTGAGTGGAGGACGCTGAACCCCGACGCCGGCGTCAGGTACACGGTGCCGTCGCTCGGATCCCACGCGATCGACCCGCAGCTCGAGCCCGCGGGGCCGTTGCGCAAGAACGTCGCGGTCCCGTCGGGAGTCGAGTTGAAGGGACTGAAGTCGATCGACCAGAGCACGGTCGAGCTTCCGTTGGTGCCGCACGCTAGCAGGTCGCCCTTGTCGGCGCGAAGCGCGAGCGCTTCCCAGCCGTTGGTCGGCTTCGAGGCCGCTGTCGCGTTGGCCGGCAAGCTCGTCACGAGGGTCTTGACCAACGTCGCGCCATCTCCGTTGGGATCGGTGAAGAGCAGCAGGATCTGCTGGCCCGCCGGCTCGAAGGTCGTTTGCACGCAACTGTTCACGAGAAGGACGCGGCTGTTCGGGAACCCGGCCTTCCCCCCGGGCACGATGGCCAGCGCAGTGCCGGCCGTCCCCTCGGGGCCGTCGCACATACCAGCGGCCAATGAGGAAATGCCCACGGTCTCTCGAACAGTTCCCGGCGGGGACGTCGGCGGCACGATCGCCGCGGTGACTGGAACCGATCCGAGCGGAACGAGCGCCGCCGCGAGCGCCGCGACCTGGAGCCCCTTGCGGACCCCACGCGCAAGTCCCGATTCCTTCGCGTCAGCGCT
>JBASRJ010000393.1:0-5853 GCA_049273785.1 Gaiellaceae bacterium
GTGTCGCCGCGCTGGAGCGGATCCTCCCGCTGGAGAGCCTCGCGGCCGAGCCGCCCGAGCGCCTGGCGCCCGCGCCGGTCGTCTCCGTTGCGTCGTAGCGGCGCTCGGCCAGGCCGATCGCCTGGACTTGCGCTTTTTCCAGACTGATCTATCCTTGTTGACATGGCCCGGAAGCAGTACCGGGCCCTCGCCGGCATCGACGCGAAGGCCCTGGCCTCATTCCAGGCGGGGATCCGTAAGCGGTACTCGGACGACCAGATCCTCGCGGAGCTGCGCGACAGCGCGGAGCGGTTGAACCGCTCGCCGACGATGCGCGAGTTCGCGGCCGATCCGGAGACGACGGTCCATCCGCAGACGGTGATCGAGCACTTCGGCAGCTGGAACGAGGCGAAACGCGCGGCGGGCCTCGTGCCGCGCCGGTTCGCACGTCGCGAGGAGCTCGTCGGGCTCCTGCGAGATCTGGGGGAGGAGCTGGGAAGAATCCCGACGGCGAAGGACCTCGACGAACGCCGCGGCTCGATGCCCTCGAAGTCGCTGTACTGGCACACGTTCGGCTCGCTGTCGAGCGCGCTTCGCGAGGCGGGATTCGACGTGCCGGTGGGGGAGGAGCGACTCGAGCGTGCCGTCGAGCAGGGCGTGGCCCTGGCGCGAAAGCTGAAGCGCCTCCCGAAGTTCGCCGACTGGGCAGACGCGCGCCGCGACGACGATGCGCTCCTCACCGAATGGCAGGTCTACCGGATGTTCGACGCGCGCCGGGGAGCGTGGTCCACCTTCCAGTTCCTGATCCGGGACCAGCTCGGCGAAGACGGCATCGAGGTCGGATCGGACGGGCGGCTCGCCTGACGCACCTGCTCGCGTTCCTCGGCGTTTCCGCAATCGTGATCGTCACGCCGGGGCAGGACACAGCATTGACCATTCGCAACGCACTCGCCGGCGGCCGGCGAACCGCCGTCTCCACGGCGGCCGGCGTCGCTGCCGGACAGGCGACGTGGACGATCGCCGCCGCCGCCGGCATCGCGGCGCTCCTCGGGGCGTCGGAGCCGGCGTTCCTCGCCGTGCGCATCGCCGGTGCCGGGTACCTGGTCTGGCTCGGTGCGAATTCGCTGGCGAATGCGCTGCGCAGGCATCGCGCCCAGAGCGCTCCGAGCCGCCGGACGACGGCCCGTGGATCGTTCCGGCAAGGGCTGGTCAGCAACCTCGGCAATCCGAAGATGGCGGTCTTCTTCACAAGCCTGCTGCCGCAGTTCGGTGCGTCGTTCGCCGCGATGCTCGCGCTCGGAGTCGTGTTCTGCGCGATGACGTTCCTCTGGCTGACCGCCTACGGAATCGCCGTCGCGAAGGCGGGCAACGTGCTCCGGCGCCCGCTGATCCGCCGCGTGATCGACGCCGTCACCGGCGCCGTACTCGCCGCTTTCGGCGTGAGACTGGCATTCGAGCGCTAGGACTAGGCCGCGTGAAGCGCCGCGAGGCGCTGGAGCGTCGCGTCCCGCTCCTGGGGAGCGCGCACCGCGGGAAGGTCCTCTTCCGCGAACGACATGTCCGGGCGGAAGCGCTCGCGCGCGACCACCTTGCCGTCGTCGATGGCGACGACAGTGCCGAGCGGAAACTCCCGCAGCCGCAGCTCCAGCGCCGCGTACTGCGCAACGAGCTCGAGCGCGACCCGCGTCGATGCGAAGAAGAACGCTCCACGCGCCGTCCCGGTCCAGAGCGGCCGGCCCATTCCGCGCGCGAGCAGCAGCTCGGGCCGCCCCTCGTCGAGCCAGGCGGTCGCCATCGAACCGACGAGTTGCTCGAGCGCCCTCGCCGTGCGCCCGCGTGAGCGCTCCGCGAGGGCGAAGATGATCTCGGAGTCCACGGTCATCCCGGGCGCTGCGCGCTCGATCGCATTCCGGGCGAACAGCTCGTCGTCGTTGACGATCGTGCCGTTGTGGATCCCGACGACGTCTCCGTGGCGGATCGGATGGTTGTTGGCACCGAGGCTCGGATGGCCCTTGGTGAAGTCGCGGACGTGGACGAGCAGCTGGGTGGCGGACCTCGGTACGTCGATCAGGTCCAGCAGCTCGCTGGCGCCGGTCCGCTGCTTGTGGACCGTCACGGCGGCGGAGTCACCGCGATGGGCGAAGCCGGCTGCGTCCCCGCCGCGCTCGGCGATCCCGGCCAGGAGCGCCCGGGCAGCCACGGTCCGGTCGATCGGGCTCTTGGGGCTGAGGCTGTAGCCGGCGATTCCACACATAAGGCGAAGCGACCCTTTCGGCCGCCTGATCTTCCTAGACGCATCGGCCGGCACCCAAGTTAGGTCAAGCTTTTGTAAGCCTCTGAGGGGTCGTGATCCCTCGCGGGAGGGTTGACGAAATCCTCAAGCCGTGTCTCGCGAGGGCCGATACCCCTTTCTGATGATGGAGCAGCGGCCGCTCCCCAACCTTCCTCCCGACGACGACACCGCGGCCGAGCCGCGGCTCGAGCTGCTGCCCGAGGCCTCTGACGACCCTGCGGAGGCCGAGGACGAGCACGACGAGGACGACCGCGCGGAGGCCGCCGAGGCCGCCGCGACCACCCAGGATCCGCTCAAGCTCTACGTCCGGGCGATCGGCGACGGGCCCCTCCTGACGCCTGCCGAGGAGCGAGAGCTCGCCCGCCGCAAGGACGAGGGCGATGAGGAAGCGAAGAAGAAATTGATCGAGTCGAACCTCCGGCTCGTGATGTCGATCACCCGGAACTACACGAAGGCCGGAGTCCCGCTCCTCGACCTGATCCAGGAGGGCAACCTCGGGCTGATCCGAGCCGTCGAGAAGTTCGACTACAAGATGGGATACAAGCTTTCGACCTACGCGACGTGGTGGATCCGCCAGGCCGTCACGCGCGCGCTCGCCGACCAGGGGCGGACGATCCGCCTCCCGGTGCACGTCGCCGACCAGGTGCGCCGGCTGATGCGCGCACGCAGGCAGCTCGCGCAGAAGCTGAATCGCGAGCCGAACGAGGACGAGCTCGCCCACGAGAGCGGTTTCACGCCGCAGCGCGTCCAGGAACTCCTGGACCTCGTCGAGGATCCCGTCTCGCTCGAGACTCCGGTCGGCGACGGGGAGAGCATGTACGCCGACCTGATCGAGGACGTCAACTCGGACCGGCCCGACGACACAACGGCGATCAAGCTCCGCCGGACGGAGCTGAAGGAAGCGATGTTGCGCCTCAACCCGCGCATGCGCCGCGTGCTCGCACTCCGCTTCGGCCTCGACGGCGAGCATCCGCAGACGCTCGAGGAGGTTGGCGCCGGGCTCGGCATCACGCGCGAGCGCGTCCGTCAGCTCGAGTCGCGGGCACTCCGTGAACTCCGCACGGTCGCGCCCGACCTCGAGCTGTACCTGCGCACCTAGTAGGTACGTTGGGGGACGTGAGTCCCTCGTTCGTCGACTGTCACAGTCATGTCGTGCCGTCCGGTGACGACGGTGCGGGATCGGTCGAGGACGGCGTCGCGCTCTGTCGCGAGGCTGCGCGGCACGGAACCACGATCCTGTTCGCGACCCCACACGTCTGGCCGCACCTCGTCCTGACGGAAGCCCGCGAGGCGGAGGTCCGTGAAGCCTATGAACGCATCCATGACGACAACGCGGGCCTCGAGCTGCGGCTGGGGTGGGAGCTGACGCCGACCACTGCGCTCCTCGAGGAAGATCCGCACCGCTACGTGCTGGAGGGGACCGACTGCGTGCTGATGGAGGTCCCGTTCACCGGTCCCGCCGATGAGCTCCTCGCGCTGGCGGAACGAACGGAAAGCGCCGGCCTGCGTCCCGTGATCGCGCACCCGGAGCGGACCGAGGCAGTTCTCGACCGCCCCGAGCTGGCCGATGAGCTTGCCGCGCGCGGTTGGACGCTCCAAGTCAACGCGACCTCGCTGCTCGGCCGGCACGGGGACGAGCCTGCCGAGCTCGGCTGGGACTTCCTCGAGCGTGGGATCGCGACGATCGTGGCTTCCGACGGTCACCGGCCGACGCGGCCGCCACACCTGGACGACGCTTACGCACTCGCGGCTCGCCGGCTCGGCGAGGAACGAGCGCTGCCGTTGTTCGACGGGTCGGCGCTGGGACTGGCTAGGCCGTCACCGACTGCATCTCGCGCAGCGTCGACAGACGCCTGAGCGACTCGAGCTCGATCTGGCGCACGCGCTCGCGCGTCAGGCCGAGGCGCCGCCCGATCTCCTCCAGCGTCTTCGGCTCGGAGTCGTCCAGCCCGTAGCGGAGGACGAGCACCTGCCGTTCCCGCTCCGGCAACGACAGGAGCGCCTGCGTCAGCGCCTGCGAGCGGAGCGACACTTCGACCTCTTCCTCGGGCAGCGGGTCGTCGCCGGCCACGAAATCGCCGAAGACGGCATCCTCCTGCTCGCCGACCGGCTGGTCGAGCGACGCCGAGGCGCGTGCGGCCGCGCGAACCTCCAGCGCCTGCTGGATCGGGAGGGACGCCTCCTCGGCAATCTCCTCGAGCGTCGGCTCCCGGCCGAGCTGCGTCCAGAGCGTGCGCTCCGCGCGATTCATCTTCTGCAGCCGCTCGACGATGTGCACCGGCATCCGGATCGTGCGTGCCTTGTCAGCGAGCGCGCGGGCGACGGCCTGGCGGATCCACCACGTCGCGTAGGTCGAGAACTTGTACCCCCGTCGCCAGTCGAACTTCTCGACCGCACGGATCAGCCCCAGCGTCCCCTCCTGGATCAGGTCGAGGAACGGCAGGCCCTGGTTCCGGTAGTTCTTCGCGATCGAGACGACGAGGCGGAGATTCGACTGGATCATCCGTTGCTTCGCGTCCATGTCGCCGCGCTCGATCTTCTTGGCGAGCTCGACCTCTTGCGGCGCGGTGAGAAGCGCGTGGCGACCGGCCTCGCGCAGGAACAGTTGCAGCGCGTCGGTCGTCGTCTCGTACGACGTCTGGAGCGGGGGAGGGGGCTCCTTCTCGCGTTCAGGCTCCTCCGTGACGTCGATCCCACGGCGTTCGAGCTCGCTGAAGAGCGCGTCGGTCTCGAGCGCGTCGAGTTGGTGGACGTCGACGACCTCGGTGACGTCCGCGTGACGGACTGACCCGTTGGGCTCGGCATGCTCGAGCAGCAACTGGATGTCCTCGTTCTGGAGGATGCTCTCGATCTCGACCGTCATCGCACCGCAAGGGTTGGTTTGCCTGGCGCACCGCAAACCCAAACCCCCGCGGGTCGACACTCTCAGGCGCGACCGCCGGGGTCAACCCTTCGAATCTCGCGGGCCGTGCCCGCCTGATACGGCTCGCGCTCGTCGAGACGGATTCGACCCCCCACTGAACGACTTAAACCCCCTCGTTGCACCCCTGCACGAGAACCTGTGTTATGTCAAGTCGGGACGTGGCCGGCTCCCGGCCCTCTTCCTCGCCCATGCAGGGCTGCCCGTACCACCCCGCCCTTGCTCAAGAGTTGGTCTGACCAACTCGACCAGACTGATCAGACTGCTCAGATCAACCTGGTCAGACCAACTCCGCACCCCATCGCGCCGGTCGCGGAGATCGACCGTCATCTACACCCTGCACGACCGGTGCACGGGTCTTTCCACAGGGCTATCCACAGCTGCAAAAAAGGCTGTGGAAATATTGAAAAGAGAAAAAACCGCAAATTGCGGACATGACCTTCTTCGACCCCTTGTACGTCCCCCTTGCATTCCGTAGCTTGCTGATTGCGCCGAGAACGGATCGCAAGTAGGTCGAAACCGAGTCCGAAGGCAGTACGGGGCCGTCGCAAGACGGAAGCGGAAAGTCAGCGGAAGCGGTGGACGAAAGCGAAACCGGCTCGGCGAATTTTTTTTGGTCCGACGCGAAGCGTCCGTCCGCGCAGCGGACCAGTGGAGGGGG
>JBASRJ010000023.1:0-1761 GCA_049273785.1 Gaiellaceae bacterium
AACACCAACCCGCTCAAACAAACAAGCAACCCACGGCCGCAAAGCCTCCGGTGCGGGAAACTCGCGATAGCTCACCAAACCCAGCCTGACACCAAAAGCGCACCCCAGCAAGAGCGAACCATCGCATCTTCGGTCCGATCGTCGCCGAGACCCCACCTCTCGACCCGCGTGACGGGCGGTGTCGGCCAGCCCAAGCTAGCTACTTCCCCCGAAATACTCAAGGAAGCAAGCGCTGCCGTTCGCGAGGCCGGGTCAATCGTCGGCGACGTCACCAGACGCGCCGCGGCGGGCGCCGGCATAACGCCGCGATCAGGCTCGCGATGGGCGTCGCCGCGGCGCTCCTGTGCATGAGACGAGCAGCCCGCATCGCATGTCGCTGCCGCTTGTGACCACGGAGCGGCAACCGGTTCCGATGCCGTGTCGGCGGAGGCCCGGAGCTCGTCCTTTGCGAGCGTGAGCCGCGGATTGGCCGCGGCACTTGCTCATCGCGCGAAGCGTCAGCCGCCATCGCTCGCTTGCCAGGCGAGGGCGCGCACGGACCGCGGGCGCGCCCGTTCCACGGTTCGACGTCGCCCCGGGCCGGCTCACCACGCTGGCCCCGATGGGGCTGACGCGCTTCCGCCACGCCAGACGGATCGCGCTCGACGACCTGCTCTACCTCGCCACATCGATGAGCGACAACGTCGCCGGCGACGTCCTCTTCGACCTCGTCCCTCCGGCCGAGGTCACGGACACGCTCACGCGCCTCAAGCTAACCGGCATCACCGCCCGGCACCGCATGCAGCCGCTCGCCGAGACGCACGGGTCGTGCCCGCCCGCCGGAGCCGAGCAGCCAGTCGACGCCGGCGCCGCCGGGGCGGCACGGCGACTACCAATCAGGTCCGCAGGCGGTCGAGGTGGCGGTCAATGCGCCTGGTCTGCTTGCGCGCCGTTAGCCTGTGCGGGTCGAAGACGGCCTGCAGGGCCATCCCGTCGATCTGGCAGACGAGGTCTTCGGCGGCCTCCTCGGCGTCGACGTCGCGCCGCAGCGACCCGTCCTCCTGCCCGGCCTCGATCAGGGTCCGGATGCCGCCGCGGTAGGCCTCGTAGCGCTCGATCTGCTCCTTGCGCAGCCGTTCGTCCGTCGTGGCGCGCGACCAGAACGCCAGCCACACCAGCCACTCGGTGCGCCGCTCCTCGTCGAGCGGGAGCGCTTCGCGCACGACGGCTCGCAGCGCCGCGGCGGCCGGCTTGCGCTCGGCGTGGTCGAGCATCCGCTCGATCGTGTGCGACATCGCCTCGCGCAGGGCGTACATCAAAAGCTCGTCCTTGCCGTCGAAGTAGTGCGACAAGACGCCAGTCGAGTAGCCGGCTTCCTTGGCGATCAGACGAATGGTCGTGCCTTCCACGCCGTATTGCGAGATGGCACGCCAGACGGCGGCGGCCACCTCGGCTCTGCGCTCTTCGTGGTCGACGACTTTCGGCAAGCTGTTATCTCCGGTCTTGGGTGGACGGTTGTCCGATAAAGCTAGCGAGCGCGCGCACGCGCTTGGGCGGCGACTACGCCTGTGGGCACCTCTGGTTCACGGCGCCTCTCGCGATCCATGGTTCGGCCGATCTGCCGAGGATCGCGTCGTTGTCGAAGCGGGATGCGCAACGGCCCATGTCTTGATCGCGCGGCTGCCGGCAAGCGCCGTGCCGTCGTCGAACAGCACGACCGGCGCGTCGGGCTGCCCGGTGAGGGCGATGAGCTCGTCGCGCTTGCCGCGGCGCGTCCACTCC
>JBASRJ010000046.1:0-12563 GCA_049273785.1 Gaiellaceae bacterium
AGCGCGGTCTGCGCGGAAGTCGGCCTACGTGTTCCGCCGGACGCCCAACTCGGCACGTTGTCGGGTGGCGAGGCGGCGCGCGCGCAGCTCGCCGCCGTCTTGCTCGCGCGCTTCGACGTCTTCCTCCTCGACGAGCCGACGAACGACCTCGATTTCGACGGCCTCGCACGGCTCGAAGGGTTCATCCACGGCCTGTCCGGTGCTTCTGCCGTGATCGTCTCGCACGACCGTGAGTTCCTCGACCGCACCGTCGCGCGCGTCGTCGAGCTCGACGAGTGGACGCGGGGCGCGCGCGAGTACGCGGGCGGCTGGTCGGAGTACGAGCAGGCGCGCGAGCTCGCGTGGCGCCGGCAGTACGCCGCGTACGGGGAATACGTGGACGAGCGGGAGCGGCTGGAGGAGCAGCTGCATCGCATGCAGGAGTGGGAGCGGCGCGGCTACGGACAGGGGCGTAAGAAGAAGAAGACGAAGGATGTGAAGAGCGCGATCGGCGGACGGGTCGAACGACTCGGGAAGGTCGAGAAGCCGTACGAGCCGTGGGAGCTGCGCCTGTCTCTGGGCGCACGGGACCGCGCCGGGGAGATCGTCGCGCGACTCGAGCACGCGGTGGTCGAGCGCGGAGCATTCCGGCTCGGTCCGGTGGACGTCGAGCTGGGGTGGGGCGATCGGCTTGCTATCACCGGGGCGAATGGAAGCGGCAAGACGACGCTGCTCGACGCCCTGCTCGGCCGAGCGTCGCTGACGAGCGGGACGCGCTGGATCGGTCCCAGAGTCGTGCTTGGCGAGCTCGAGCAACGGCGCGGCGAGTTCTCGGGGGGCGCGCTGCTCGGCGCGTTCGTCGATGCTTCCGGCCTGGCTCGCGAGGGCGCGCGCACGTTGCTCGCGAAGTTCGGGCTCGGGCCGGACGACGTGCTCCGCGACGCTCGCTCGCTCTCTCCCGGCGAGCGGACGCGCGCAGTGCTCGCACTCCTCGCCGCGCGCGGTGTCAACTGCATCGTCCTCGACGAGCCGACGAACCATCTCGACGTCGCCGCGATCGAGGAGCTGGAGCGCGCGCTCGACGTCTACGAGGGAACGATCGTGCTCGTGACGCACGACCGCCGCTTCCTCGAGCGGTTCCGTGCTACGCGGACGCTGGAGCTGCGATCCACCCCGGCCCGGGCCGCTCGAGCCGTCCCTCGCTGACGAGCCGGTCGAGCAGCGCGTCGTCGAAGCGCCACCGCCAGGCGAACCAGCGCGGGATTTCGCGCTCGGTCGCAACGACGGCCGCGTGGACCGCGGCAACGACGAACGCGTCGATGCTGCCGTCGCCACCCGCTGCTTGTGGAAACACGTGGTCCCAGCGCGCGTACTCGAATCCGTCGACCCGGCCGCCCTCGTCCGGATCGATCGCCCGGCCGACCACGGCGCCGCACAGCTCGAGCGGCCAAAGGATCCCCTTCAGCTCCTTCGGTTTCAGTCCCAGCTCGGTCTTCAGGTCATCGCTCGTCGACGGGCCGGCGGCCGCGAGATGGTCGAGGACGCGCGCCCAGCCCGGATCCGCTTCGCGCATGCGGTTGATCTCCGCGCGGAGGATCGGGTCCAGGATCCGCGCCACCTCCTCGCTGACGTAGAGCGTCTTCCGCCGCTGGTGGATCTTCGGCGCGTACACGCCGGGCCGCTGGGCCAGCGCGAAGCTCCAGCCCCACTTCGTGCGCGGCCACTGGCCGAAGCCCGGCTTGTCCGGCGCGTACGGCTCCTCGTGGCACGCCTCGAACAGGCTCGGCAGCGAGCAGTCCGTCGTCCGCGTGAGAATTCCGCGCTCGCGGAGAAACTCGTCAGCCTCGTCGAGGGTCTCCAACGCCCGGTCGGGCGTCAGCCGGCAGAGGAACGCGCGCCGCTCCTCGAGTTCCGCGAGAGCCGTATCCGAATGAGCCTTTCCCACGGTTTTTCCCTGCACAGAGGCTACTCGCCTCGGTTGCTTCTCTAATGCGTCGCGATCCGGCCCACGGGCCAGTAGGTGAGGAACACCTCGCCGACGATGTTCTTGCGCGGGACGAGGCCCCACGTGCGCGAGTCGCACGACTCGGAGCGATTGTCGCCCATCATCAGGTAGTCGTCCTTCGGGATTCGCGTAGCTCCCGGGAGGAGGTCCGAGAGGCTCTTGGTCTGGTTGTCTCGACGAGCGGCCTCGACATACGGCTCGTTCAGCCGTTTGCCGTCGATGTAGACGTAACCGCTGCGTTCCTGCCAGCGGTCGCCGGGGACGCCGACGATCCGCTTGACGTACACGCCGCCTCCGCCCGGACACAACACGTGTGCCTGGGCGGGCGGATTGAAGACCACGATCTCGCCGCGCTTCGGATCGCGGAAGTGGTAGATGAACCGATTCGCGAGGATGCGGTCGGACGAGCGCGCCCCGCAGCCCATTCCGGGTCGTGCGCAGTGCAGCGTCGGCTCCATCGAGGAGGACGGGATCCGGTACGGGTTGACGACCCACGCCTTGACCGCGAGCACGACGCCGACGGCGATCGCGAGCGTCAGCACCCAGTCGATCACCGTCCGCGTCCGGCGGGTGAGATTCGGAAAGAACCGCTCGAGCGGGCCGCGCAACTAGTTGACCGCCGGAACGAGCTCGCGGCCGATCAGCGCGACGGTTTCGAGATCCGTGTGCACGAGGTGCTGCAGCATCACGCGTTCGTATCCGATCTCCTCGATCTCACGGAGTCGCTCGACGACCCGGTCGACCGTGCCGACGGGACCGTGTTCGCCGTACCGCTCGAGCACCTGCTCGGGATCGCGGCCGAAGCGCTCTCCGATTCTTCGTGCGGACTCGCGGACGGCAGCCTCGTCCTCTCCGACCACCAACGGCGCCATCAGCGAGTAGCGGAGCGTCGACGGGTCGCGCCCCGCCTGCTCGCACGCGGCGTCGAGCACGCGCTTGCGCTCGCGGATCTCGTCGATCGTCGCGGAGAACGTGTTGTACTCGTCGGCGAAGCGAACGGCCGGCGTGGTCGTGCCCGGCTTGGCGCCGCCGCCGACGAGGATCGGTAGGTTCGGGCGTCCGAGCCCGGGTGCGCTGACGAGCCGGTAGTGGTCGCCGGCGAAGTCGACCGTCGGTTCGCGCAGGAGTCGATGGACGATCTCGACCTGTTCGGCCAGACGCGCGACGCGCTCGCGTGCACTGACGAAGTCGAACCCGTAGGCCTCGTGCTCGCGCTCCATCCAGCCCGCCCCGATGCCGATCGTGACGCGGCCGCCTGAGATCTCGTCCGCGGTTGCGGCGTTGCGGGCGAGCACGGCGGGATGGCGGAACGTCACCGGCGAGACGAGCGTCCCGAGCTGCAGGCTCGTTGTTCGCGCTGCGAGCCCGGAGATCGTTGCCCAGGCGTCGAGCACCGGCCTGCTCTCGTCGGAACTGGACACGTAGTGGTCCGAGCGAAACATGGCCTCGACGCCGTTCGCCTCGCACGTTTCCGCGAGCGCGACCCAGTCGTCCCAGGTCACGCCTTCCTGCCCCTCGATCATCAGCGCCAGACGCACGGGGCGGAACCCTACCGTCGGGACAGTTGTGGAAGAAAAGTCACACTCTCGTTACACCCGGGGTCAGACCGTGGTGTTTTCAGCCCTGGTGGAAGGGCGCCGCTAGCATCGGCCGCATGGCCGTCGCCTCCCCGGAGCAGTACCTCGCCGACCTGAATCCCGTTCAGCGGGAGGCCGTGCTGGCGACCGAGGGCCCGCTGCTCGTGATCGCGGGCGCAGGCTCCGGGAAGACCCGTGTCCTGACGTACCGGGTCGCCCACCTGATCCACGCCGTCGGGGTGAAGCCGAACGAGATCCTCGCCATCACATTCACGAACAAGGCTGCCGGCGAGATGAGAGAGCGGCTCGAGCACCTGCTCGGCCGCAGCTCGCGCGGCCTCTGGGTGCTGACGTTCCACGCCGCCTGCGGCCGCATCCTCCGCCGCGAGGCGCAGCGGCTCGGCTATCGCTCGAACTTCACGATCTACGACCAGGCCGACCAGGTCCGGCTCGTCAAGCAATGCCTCGAGGAGCTCGAGCGCGATCCGAAGCGGTTCACCCCGCGCGGGATCCACTCGCAGATCTCGAACGCGAAGGATCGGCTCGTCGGCCCGGACGAATACGCGGAGCGCGTGCAGTCGTTCTACGACCAGACCGTTGCCGACGTGTACAAGCTCTACCAACAGCGCCTGTTCCAGTCGAACGCGGTCGATTTCGACGACCTGCTGATGCTGACCGTCGACGTGCTCGAACGCTTCCCCGAGGCCCGCGAGAAATGGGAGAACGCGTTCCGCTACATCCTCGTCGACGAGTACCAGGACACGAACCACGCGCAGTACCGGTTACTGCAGCTCCTGGCCGGGAGAGACAGGAACCTTTGCGCCGTGGGCGATCCGGACCAGTCGATTTTCGCGTTCCGCGGGGCGGACATCAACAACATCCTCGACTTCGAGCGCGACTTCCCGGGCACGCGCACGGTTGCACTGGAGCAGAACTACCGCTCGACGAACTCGATCCTCGGGGCGGCGAACTCCGTGATCTCGAACAACCGCGAGCGCAAGCCGAAAGACCTCTTCTCGGAGCTCGGCGACGGCGAGCCCGTGCACGTCGTCGAGGTCGAGGACGAGCACGCGGAGGCACGGTTCGTCGCTGCCGGGATCGCCGGTCTCGTGGAGCAGGGCTTGGGCGGCGACGAGATCGCGATCTTCTATCGCACGAATGCCCAGTCGCGTGTGCTGGAGGACGTCCTCGTCCGGCAGGGCGTCGCATATCAGGTGATCGGCGGCCCGCGCTTCTACGAGCGCGCCGAGATCAAAGACGTGATCGCGTACCTGCAGGCGATCGACAATCCCTACGATGCGGTCTCGTTGACGCGGATCGCGAACCGCCCGCGTCGAGGCATCGGCGACACGTCGCTCGCTCGTCTGCAGTCGTGGGCGGACGCACAGGGACGCTCGCTCTGGGAGGCGACCGAGTTTCCGGACGAGGCGGGCGTCGGCGCTGCGCCACTCCGTGCAGTGCAGGGATTTCGCACGCTGCTCCTGTCCCTGCAGTCGGGCGCGCTCGAGCTGCCGGTCGCCGAGCTCGTCCAGCGTGTCCTCGAGCAGAGCGGCTATCTCGAGGCGCTGGAAGCAGAGCGCACGATCGAGGCGCAGGGGCGGATCGAGAACCTGCAAGAGCTCGTCGGTGTCGCTCGCGAGTACCAGGAAACGGCCGAGGAACCGTCGCTGTCGCATTTCCTCCAGGAGATCTCGCTCTACTCCGACCAGGACGCGATTCGCGGTGAGGAGAGCCTGGTCACGCTGATGACGCTGCACAACGCGAAGGGGCTCGAGTTTCGCGCCGTATATCTGATCGGGATGGAGGAGGGGATCTTTCCGCACGCGCGCTCGATCGAGGAGCAGGGAGTCGAGGAAGAGCGGCGCCTCTGTTACGTCGGCATGACACGTGCGAAGGAGCTCCTCACGCTGACGCACGCGTCGTCGCGCTCGCTGTGGGGAGCGCGCGGTTACAACCTCCCGTCGCGATTTCTCGACGAGCTGCCGGGGCAGGTCGAACGCGACCGCTTGCGTCCCGCCTCGTGGTCGAAGTACGGCGCGCAGGAAGTAGCGCCGCGCGAGGACATTCCTTCGTTGTCAACCGGCGACTCCGTGCGGCACGGGACGCTCGGTGAGGGCGTCGTCACCCAGATCGAGCCCGGCGGCGTCATCACCGTTCGTTTCGAGGACGGAAGCGAACGGCGGCTGATGCTGGATTACGCGCCGCTCGAGAAGATCGGCCGGTAGGCTCGGCCACGTGACGATCGAGATCCGCAGCCCTCCCGACGACCAGCTCGAGGCGGCGATGCGCGCCGGCGAGGCCTCGTTCGGCGACGCCCCTCACGAGGAGGACATCGAGCGGCATCGCAAGACGATGCCGGAGGACCGGTTCATCGCGGCCTACGACAACGGGCGACCGGTCGGCACGGCTGCGGCATATCCGTTCGACTTGACCGTCCCGGGTGGACAGCTGCGAGCCGGCGGAGTGACGTGGGTAGGCGTCCTCCCGAGCCACCGGCGTCGCGGAATCCTCACGCAGTTCATGCGCTATCAGTTGGACGACCTGCACGAACGCGGGGAGCCGATTGCGATCCTCTTTGCGTCCGAGTCGGCGATCTACGGCCGCTTCGGGTACGGGATCGCGGCGCCGAGCCTCGCCATGGAGGCCGAGCGTGCGCGATTCTCGCTCCGCGACGATCCGGGTGCGACGGGTGCGGTGCGCTTCCTCGACGCCGACGAAGCGCTCGAGGTGCTGCCGGGACTCTACGACCGGATTCGACAGGAGACCCCTGGCATGTTCGCGCGCACGCGCGAGTGGTGGACCGAGCTCAAGCTTGCGGATCCCGAGCGCTGGCGTCGCGGCGCCGGGCCGAAGTTCTTCGCCGGGTACGAGCTCGACGCTCAGCCGGAGGGCTATGCCATCTACCGCGTGAAGAACGACTGGCAGAACGGCATCCCGCGGAGTCAGCTGCGGATTCTCGAGGCCTTCGGCACCTCCGCGGCTGCGACGCGCGAGGTTTGGCGCTTCCTGTTCGGCATCGACCTCGTCGCGCGCGTCGAGTCGCATCTCTTCGATCCGGGGTCGCCGCTGCCGCTGATGGTCAGGGACATGCGGAGCTTGCACCTGACCGTCGTCGACGGCCTGTGGCTGCGGCTTGTCGACGTCGAGGCCGCGCTGCGTGTGCGCTCGTACGCGTCGGGCGACCCCGTCGTGATCGACGTACGCGATGCACTGTGCCCATGGAACAGCGGTCGCTACCGCCTCGGTGAGTCGCTCGAGCGCACGGACGATGCGCCCGACCTCGAGCTCGACGTCGCCGATCTTGCCTCTGCGTACCTCGGCGCGTTCGACTTCCACGCGTTAGGCCGCGCGCAGCGGGCGGTCGAGCTGACGGACGGGGCGTTCGCGCGCGCAAGTGCGCTGTTCCGGACGGAGCGGCCACCTTTCTGCCCCGAGATCTTCTGACGGCGACCGACGCCTGAGCTAGGGTGCCGACCCGATGGGGGCGGTCCTACGGCGCGCGGCGTGCGCGCTTCTCGTGGCGTTGGTAGTTGCACCTGCGGCGTCGGCGCGTGTGAACGACGGGCGCGGCCTCGGGTTCCTCTGGCCGGCGGACGGCATCCTCAGCTCCCCGTTCGGACCGCGTGCGGGCGGCTTCCATCCGGGAATCGACATCGGGTCGCTGGAGGGCCTCACGGTGCGAGCCGCGTCGTCGGGCCGCGTCGCGGCGACGGGCGAGCTCATGGGCTACGAGGGCTACGGCGACGTCGTCGTGCTGGACATCGGCGGCGGTTTCACGACCATCTACGCACACCTCGCGCGCGCGATCGCACACACAGGCGCGGTGGTGGCCCGTGGCGAGACGATCGGAATCGCAGGCTGCACGGGTTGGTGCTGGGGCACGCATCTGCACTTCGAGCTGCGCGAGCACGGGCGCGCCGTGGACCCGATGTGGCTCTTCCGCCTGGCCCGTCCTGTCAGCCTGATCCAGGGCGGTTAGCTACTGGAAGCTTGGACCGAGGTGAATCTTGCTCCGGCGAGCCCGATGGATGAGGGCTTACTTGTCACGCTGGTCGATTCACTCGTCCACGCGGAGCTCGGAGAAGAGATCGCAACCTGGTTCTTCTTCTGGGAGCCGGAGCTCCGACTCCGGATCCGGTGGCGAGATCCCGAGCGAGTCCCGGAGCATCGCCGTACGCTCGCCGCGCTCCTGGACGGCCGGAAGGCAGACGGGGACATCGATGACTGGTACGAGGGGGCCCACGGAAGGAGAGGCGAGAACTACGTCGGCGAGGCCGACCATTACGGCGAAGAAATCTGGCCTCGTATTCAAGAAGATTGGATGAACAGCAGCGAGCTCGCCCTGACACTCATCAAGCTCGACCTCGCTGACCGACTGACGAAGCCGCGCGGGCACCACTGGCAACGACACGTCCATCTGTTCACGAATCAACTGTTCGGATCCTGGGAGGCGGAAATCGAGCTCTGCCTGCGCCAAGCGCTCGGATACAGCAAGCTGCGGCAGAGCCCGCCAACCCCCGAGGCGAAGAAGCTGATCGCCGAGCTGCACGAGTTCCTGCGGGACGACTGAAGCGCGCCTGCCAAGGCGTCGGAGTCGAACCAGGCCTCCGCTTTGGCTAAGCTAGGCCGCCGCAGGGCGGTTAGCTCAGTTGGGAGAGCACCAGCTCGACAAGCTGGGGGTCACTGGTTCGAGCCCAGTACCGCCCATCAAAAGTTCCTGCAAATCCGCGACTTCCGTTTTCTGTTGAGAAGACGGTTTCGTTGCGGTGCTAACAACAGGCCGAGCAAGGTGCCTTCAGGCCGCTTGGCAGCATGGGATTCGCGCAGAACCGTGCTAACGGCGGGCGAGAAGCTGGGGGTCAATGCCTCGAGGGCATTACCGCCGACCGAGGATGCCCTGCAAAGCGCCGGATCGAGTTGCCTTCTTTGACGCGGGAGCGCGTTAGCAAGCTTTGGCTATCTCGCGCAGCTGCTACTCGTAGTAGCCGCTGAGGGCGAACGGGTGGCATCTGCCGAGCTGGTCGTGACGATGAACCCGTGCCCGTGCATGGTGCGGTGCGCACGGCAACGTCTTCGCCGATCTCGCGGGTTCAGATCCCGCCCCTGCCACTCAGCCCCGCGACGGCCTCGGCGCATGCTGCGAGGCAGCGCCCGAGGCGCTCCAGCTAGCGGCAGTACGCCGTTTGGATCAAGCGGTCGACCGCGTTCCCCGCCCGCTTCGGGAGGTGGAAGAACTGGAAGCCGTTTACGGGAGCGGAGAGCGAGGCTGCGGTGGCATTGACGAAGACGACGACCTGACGCGTACCGTCCTTGCTGTTGAGGGCGTTGGCGACATAGCCGGGGCTGCCGCCGGTGTGGCCCCAAACGGAGCCGCACGGCTCGCGCAGCTTCATCAGGCCGAGCCCGTAGGAGAAGTCGGGTGCGGGGGTGACCACCGTCTCCATCGCCCGCAGCAGGTCCGCGCGAAGGAGGCGCCCGTCGAGGAGGGCGCGGTAGAAGCGGGCGAGGTCGTCGGCGTTGGAGACGAGCGCGCCTGCGGCCCACTGGACCGAGGGGCTGCCGACGCTGACGTCCTGGAGCGGGCGGAGGAAGTATCCGTGCGCGTAGTGTCCGGCAATGCGCGGCCCGGTCGGGAAGCTCGTGTCGTGGAGGCGGAGCGGCGCGAAGATCCGGTGACGAAGCTCGCCCGCGAGGGAGTGCTTCGTCGCGGCTTCGATGATCAGGCCCAGGACGTAGTAGTTGGTGTCGGAGTACGACCAGCCGGCGCCCGGGGCGAAGCGGGGTTTGTGTGCGGTCGCGATCGCAACGATCCGACGCGGAGTCCAGTTCTTCAGCGGGTGGCGGAAGGCGTCCGCGACGAACCTGCGGTCGCCGCCGTAGTCGAACAGTCCGCTCGTGTGGTTGAGGAGCTGGCGCACGGTGATGTGCGTTCCGTTCGGGACGACGCCGGGGAGCCAGCGCTCAACGGTGTCCTCGAGGCCGAGCTTCTGCTCGCCGACGAGTTGGAGCGCGACGGTGGCGACGAACGTTTTCGTGATGCTGCCGACGCGGAAGCGGTCGCCGGCGCGCATTCGCGTTCTCGGCCTCAGGCTGCCGTAGCCGCTCGTGAGGCGAGTCGTCCTCTCGCCGTCGCGAACGAGCAGCACCGCTCCCGGGACGCCGGTGGCGACGACCTGGTCGAGGGCGCGCTGGAGCTGCGCCTCGCGCGCCGCCTTGGCGAGCCGGTGGTAGTAGCTCGTCACCGCTGCGACGAAGCCGGCCTGGCTGGGCGCGTCGTTCGAGGAGAAGACGTTCACCTCGTACTCGAACGGCCCAGCGACGAACAGGACGTCGTACTCGACGAGGCGCCCGTGCGATCGCGGTTGAATGAGCCCCGTGCCCCGTGCGCCGAGGACCGCCGGCAGCGCGAACGCGCTGCGCCTCACTCCCGGCGGGGTCCCGCTGTGTTCCTTGACGACCGTGGCGAGGAACGTTCGCGCTTCGCGGCCGGTGCGAAACCGGATCAGCGACGACTGGGAGACGAACCCGCGGGGGACCGCGCTTGGACCTCGCAGGTTCTCGACGGCAGCGGTCTGGAACCCGGCGCGGGCGAGCTGCTTCGTCGTGCGCCCCGACACCGAGGCCAGCGCGTCGAGCCCGAGCACCTTCACGCTCGGCCTCACGGGCGTGTAGCCGGCGATCTCGTTCGCATGGAGCAGCCGCTGCGTGAGCGGACTCGTCGGAGGCCCCGCCCCCGAGTCGACGGCGGGCGCCGCGGCGAAGGTCGCGAGCAGCGCGATGGTGAAGATGGCCTTCGTCATGCCTGCGCCTTCGCCGGTCGGGCCACGTACGCGAGCTCTCGGCGACGAATCAGCACGATGCTCGCCGCCAGGATCCAGAGGTCGAGCAGCAGGTGCGGGATCTGCGCGGCGTCCTTCGGCGACCAAAGCGTGGCAGGAAGGGCGACCGCGATCACGGCGGCACTCCAGCCGAGCCAGCGCGGCAGCCCGCCCGTCCGGAGCACGATGGCGGCGGTCGCGCCGAGGAACACGGCGAAGGGGATTCCGCCGAGGACGAAGGCGAATCCGTCCACGTCGATGAGCGGGGCGACGGTCGTCGCGTCCGCTCCGTGCCGCCCGGCGTAGTACGCGCTTGCTTCCGCCGTGAGCGCGACCGCTTCCAGGCCGACTGCCGCAACGGCCGCACCGAAGGCGGTCGTTGCCAGCCAGCCGCCCTCGCCCTCGGCACGGCGTAGGAGCTCGCGCAGACGGCCGAAGAAGACGAGGATCAGGGGAAAGGCGACGACCACTGCGTAGCCACCGCCGTACACGCGCGTACTCGAGCGCGTGAAGAAGTCGTCGATCGTGTGCGTGGACGCGCCCAGCTCCGGCGTTGTGCCGACGACGGCGAAGAAGGCGATCTCGGCGGCGAGGACCGCGACGATCCCGCAGATGCCTGCGACGAGATTCGAGGCTCTATCGGTCATCACAGTGCCTCCTCACGGCGCCAGGTGGATGACGATGCGGAACTTCCGCTCGCTGAGGTGGGTGAACGCGATCTCTCCGCGCACGTTCGCGTAGACACCGGTGCCGCCGAGGATGGGTTGGGTGTCGACGCTCCGGAAGTGCTCCATCCCGCCGCTGACGAGCTTGCCCTCGGGGAAGTACAGGGTGCCCATGCCGGCCCCTCCGTCGGCGGAGGTGAGGGTGATGAAGAACTCGCCGTGCGCCACCGGGCGCTTGCTCCCCGGCTTGTAAACCAGACTCTTCAACATCATCGAATCGCCCCGGGCGGGTTCGCGGTCCGCGACGACCTGGCCGCGGTGGAAGATGGTCCGCGCCGAGTCGAACCCGTCGTAGCGAAGCGTGCGCGGCTGCGTGGCCTTCGACGTCGAGGAGCCCCAGCCCGCTGCGACGCTTCCAGCGGCGAGCACGGCGAGCAGCAGGACTCCAACGGCGAGCTTCCTGGTCATGTCTCCTCCCTTTCCATCGAGTGTCGGGAGGAGCGTGCGCTCCCGGCCGTCCCGCCGTCATGAGGCCGTTGTCCCGATCGCGTCGGGAAATCCGCGCGGGTCGCCTAGGACGATGTGGCGTGCTCGCGGCCGAGCCCGGCCTCGCGGGCGCGCACGATCGCCTGGGCGCGGTCGGCGACCTGGAGCTTGGTGAAGATGTTCGAGACGTGGTTGCGCACGGTCTTCGGGCTGAGCACGAAGCGGCGCGCGATCTCCTGGTTGTTCTGCCCCTGCGCGATCAGCTCGAGCAGCTCGCGCTCGCGTCCGGTCAGCTCGGGGAAGGGCTCGGGCGGCCGCGGCGCCGAGAAGTACTCGAGCACGCGCTCCGCGATCGCGGGCCCGAAGATCGCCTCGCCGCTTGCGACCGCCCGGACGCCGCGGAGGATCTCGTCCTGGCCGGCGCCCTTGAGCAGGTAGCCGCGGGCGCCCGCCCGCATCGCGGCGAAGACCGACTCGTCGTCCTCGAGCATCGTGAGCACGAGCACGGCGATGTGCGGGCTCGTCGCCACGATCTGGCGTGTCGCCTCGATCCCGTTCAGGGCGGGCATGTGTAGGTCCATGACGACAACGTCGGGCTGGCGCTCGAGCGTCGAGGCGACCGCCTCTTCTCCGGTCGCCGCCTCGCCGACCACCTCCACGTCCGGCGCCGTGGCGAGCAGGGCGCGCAGGCCGTCGCGGAAGACGGGGTGGTCGTCGGCGACGAGAACGTGTAGCGGCTCCATCGTCAGCCCTCGGCGATCGGCAGCCGCGCGCGCACGAGCGTTCCGCCGGCGGGGCCGGGCCCGATCGCGAAGGTGCCGCCGAGCTCGGCCGCCCGTTCGCGCATCGAGCGCAGGCCCACGCCCGGTACGCGGTCGGCCAGGAGCCCTTTCCCGTCGTCGAGCACCTCGAGCTCGAGAACGCCGTTGCGTTGGATTCGGACCGTGCAGGTCCGCGCGCCGGCATGGCGGGCGGCGTTCGTGAGCGCCTCGAGTGCGATCCGGTAGGCGGCGGCCTCGACCGCGGCCGGGAG
>JBASRJ010000047.1:0-11788 GCA_049273785.1 Gaiellaceae bacterium
CGGAGAACTTGTCGTCGACATCGGCTCACGTGACGCGGCCCATGCGATCCGCCTTGTCCGCGATCACGGCCTTCGCGCAATCGCGCTCGATCCGGTACCGCTTCACGCCGAGCTCGCTCGGCGTGCGCTCGCGGACGCCGGCCTCGAGGACGAGGTGGAGGTCGTCGAGGCGGGGATCGAAGCAATGCCGTTGCCCGACTCCGTCGCCGACTGGATCTGGTGCCGTGACGTTCTCGGCCACGTGGACCAGGTTCGGGGTTTCGCCGAGTGCGCCCGCATCCTTCGCTCCGGCGGCCGCATGCTCGCCTACGTCACGCTTGCCACGAAGCTGCTCGAGCCACGCGAGGCTGAAGACCTCTTCAAGGCACTCGCGATCGTCCCCGAGAGCATGGATCCAGTGGGCGTCGAGAGACGCGCAGCGGCCGCGAAGTTGATGCTGGTCTCGAGCACGCCGCTCGGGGGTGAGTGGCGCGAGCGGATGATCGAGGACGGGACCTGGGATGCCGGCAACGATCTGCTGCGGCTGTCCCGCCTTCACCGCCGCGAGGCCGAGCTGGTCGAGCGCCACGGAGCTGTGCGCGTCACGGCCTTCGCTGCCGGCAAGCTCTGGGGCGTCTACCAGCTCCTCGGCAAGCTTTGCCCGACGATCTACGTCTGGGAGCGGGGTGCGTAGCACGATTGTTCCTTCGCTGCTCGACCTGATCGGCAACACACCGCTCGTCGAGCTGAAGCCGGTCGGCCGCGTTCGGCTCTGCGCGAAGCTCGAAGGACAGAACCCCACGGGCTCGATCAAGGACCGCATCGCCAAGGCGATGATCGAGGCAGCGGAAGCGGCAGGTGAGCTCCAGCCGGGTCGCGAGCTGCTCGAGCCGACGAGCGGGAACACCGGAATCTCGCTCGCGCTCGTCGCCAAGTTGAAGGGCTACCCGCTCACGTGCGTGATGCCGGAGAACGCCACCGAGGAGCGAAAGCGCCTGCTTCGTCTCTTCGGCGCGCAGATCGTGTTCTCACCGCCCGACGAAGGCTCGAACGGCGCCGTCCGCCTCGCGCTCCGACTGGCCGAGGAGAACCCGAGCTACTTCATGCCGTTCCAGTACGGGAACGAGGCGAACCCGCGAGCGCACTACGACGGCACGGGCGCGGAGATCGCTGAGGCGCTCGACCGCGTCGACGTGCTCGTCGCAGGGCTCGGCACCGGCGGCACGCTGATGGGAACGGGCGAGCGGCTGCGCGAGACGTTTCCGGACGTCGTCGTCGCGGCGGCGGAGCCACTTCCCGGCGATCCGGTCATGGGACTGCGCTCGCTCGACGAGGGCTACGTGCCCCCGATCCTCGACGTGTCGAAGCTCGACCGCAAGGTGCTCGTCTCGAACGAGGAGTCTGTGCGCGAGGTGAGGCGCCTGCTCGACGAGGAAGGGATCTTCGCCGGCGTCTCGTCGGGCGCAGTCGTCCACGTCGCGCGCAAGCTCGCCGCCGAGCGCGACGAGGGCACGGTCGTCGCGATTCTCGCGGACGGCGGCTGGAAGTATCTTTCCGCGGACTTCTGGGAGGCCGAGGACGTCGAAGCGGCGATGGAGCGCACCGTCTGGTGGTGATTCCCGGCGACGTGCGCGCAGAGCTCGTCGCGCACGCGGAACGGGAGGCGCCGAACGAGGCGTGCGGGCTCGTTCTCCTACGGGACGGCCGTGCAGAGCGGTACGAGCCGGGACGCAACGCCGCCGCGTCGCCGTACCGCTTCGAGCTCGAGCTCGACGATCCTGAGGTCTGGTTCGCGGAGGACAACGGCTACGAGCTGGCGGTTTTCCATTCGCACCTCTCGTCTCCCGCGCGCCCCTCGCGGACCGATGTCGAGAACATCGGACTCTGGGAGAAGCGTCCCTATCTGATCCTGTCGCTGCGGACCGGGGACCTGGCCGCCTTCCGGATCGAAGGCGGCCGGACCACCGAGATCGAGCTGACTACTTGACGGTGAAGAAGTGGAACATCGTCGGCTCGTGCGCCTTGCAGTAGTACTTGTACTTTCCCTTCTTGAGCGCCACCGTCGCCGTCTTCGTCCCCTTGAACGGCACGGTGGTGAAGTCCTTGGCAAATCCGTGCGGCCCGTCGAGACCGAAGTTGTGCAAGGTCGAGTCGTCGTGAATCACGAACGTGTAGGTCCCAGCCGGGAGCGTCTTGAAGACCTTGCCGCTGGCATTCTTGAGCGTGATGACGAACGCGTCGTTCTTTCCGACTGTGCCGGTCAGCTTGGGATGCGTCATCGCCGAGGCGGAGACGAGAAACAGGACCGCCGACAGAGCAGCGACGACCAGGGACGAAAGTGCGATTCGGATCATGGAGCTCCTCCGTGTCGGTGTACGCAGCCGGATACGCGAAGGAGCCCCAAGCGGTTTGGTCGAGGAATCTCGACCTTAGGTCACAGTGAGCGTTCCCTTCATGCCGGCGGCGGCATGACCCTTCACAGTACAGACGTAGGGGCGCTTGCCCGCGGTCAGCGTGACGACGAGCTTGCCGGTCTTACCGGGCTGGACCAGCTTGCTCTTCTTGCCCGCGATCTTGAAGTCGTGCGCGAGCTTCCCCTTGTTGACGAGGTTGAACGTGACCGCGCCGTGCGGAACGGTCTTCTTGGAGAGCACGAACTTGAACTCCTTCATGGTCACGGTGACCTTGGTGGCCGCCGCCGTAGCCGGCCGGGCCGCGACCGGCGCAGCCGCGACGAGCGCCGCCAGCGCGACCCCGAGCGCGAGCGTCAAACGGTTCATGAGACTCCTTCCCCGGTGGTAGGTCCTGCGCGGTCATGCTAGCCATGGCGCCACGGTAGTCGTTGGGGGAACCTCCCGGTTCTCCCAAACCCCCTCCGCCGGGCCGCTACGCGGACGAGACGCTACGCGTCTGGATCAAATAGCTCAGCCTCGAGCTCGTCGCGCTCGGTCCCGTCCCGGTCGCGCTGCTCGCGGCGCTGCTCGAACGTCACGGCGATCTTTTCGATGCGCGATCCGTCCACCTCGAGCACGTCGAAGCGCATGCCGTCGTGCGAGACGTCGTCACCGACTTCGGGCGCGCGGCCGAGCAAGCCGAAGACGAATCCCGCCACCGTGTGGTAGTCCTCGACGGACAGGTCGGCGCGGAAGCGCTCGTTGAAGTCGTCGATCGGGAACGTGCCGTCGATCTTGATCGTGTCCTCGTCCACCTGCTCGATCGACTCGTCGGGCAGGTCGAACTCGTCCTCGATCTCGCCGACGATCTCCTCCAGCAGATCTTCCAGCGTGACGATGCCCTCCATCTCGCCGTACTCGTCGACGACGATCGCCATGTGCTGGTTCGTGCGGCGGAACTCGGTCAGGAGCGCCGCGAGATCCTTCGTCTCGGGGACGATGTGCGCGGGCCGGACGATGTCCTCGATCTTCACCTCCGCCATACCGCGCTCTCGCATCGCGTGGAACAGATCGCGCACGTGGAGGATGCCGACGATGTCGTCGAGCGTTCCCCGGTAGACCGGGTAGCGCGTGAACGGCGCGTCCATGACGGCTTCCAGGCATTGCTCGGGCGGCAGGTCGATCGAGAGCGCCACGACCTCGGGACGGGGGACCATCACGTCCGCGGCCTCCTTGTCCGCGAAGTCGAAGACCTTGTAGAGCATCTCCTGCTCCTGCTGCTCGATCTCGCCATGCTGGGTCGACTGGGAGACGAGCATTCGGAGCTCCGCCTCGGAGAGGACATCGTCCTCGCCGCCGGGCGGCTGCAGCCCGAGCCAGCGCAGCACGACCTCCGTGGATCGCTGGAGCACCCAGATCAGCGGGCGGAAGAGCGTGAAGAACGCGCGCACAGGCGCGGAGACGGCCAGCGCGGTCCCCTCGGAGTGCTGAAGTGCGACGCCTTTCGGAACGAGCTCGCCGATCACGACGTGCAGGTACGTGAGGATCAGGTAGGCGATCGCCACGGCGAGCGCAGTCGCCATCAGCGGATCGAACGCCTTCGCGAGTGCGTGCTCGCCGAGCGCACCGATGCCCAGTGACGTGAGCGTGACGCCGAGCTGCATGGCGGAGATGAAGCGCGGCGGGTCGCTCGTGATCTTGATGACGTCGCGCGCGCGCCGGTTCCCCTCGTGGTGCAGCTCGATGATGCGCGTGCGCCGGGCGGTGACGAGGCCATATTCGGCCGCGACGAAAAAGGCGTTCAGCAGAATCAGGACGCCGACGGCGATGAGCTCGAAAAGGAGCGTCACGCCCCGCCCCCCGGGGCGCTGGTACTAGGAGGAATCTCGTCGTCCAACTACGGACCAGTATAGGTAACGGCCCTGTCGTCCCCTGCGCGGGCCGCGTGCCCTTCCTGCACGAGCCGCTCGAGGTGCGAAAGCGTCTCGGCGACCGCGAACCGTCGCTGAGTCGGTCCGAGCTCGGCGCCGAACACGACGAGCGAGACGTCATAGGCGGACCGCGGCTTGGGCCCGAGCGCGGCACGCGTCTTGTCGAGCCGGTCGTGGTGGTGCTCGATCAGCTCGCGGGCGCGCGCAGCCGGATCGTGGATCGGCTCGCCGTGCCCGGGATACACGACCCTGGGGGCGAGCTCGATCGTTCGCTCCAGGGAGGCGAGGTAGTCGCCGAGCGGGTCTGGGCGGCTTTCCGGATACAGGCCGACTGCGGGCGAGATCCTGGCCAGGAGGTGATCGCCTGCGATCAGAACGCCGTCGCGGAGAAAGCCAAGATGGCCGTCCGCGTGACCCGGCAGCTCGATCACCTCCCAATCGTCGAGCCCGCTTCCTTCGTACAGGAGCTCGGGGTCGCGCGCGAAGCGGATGAACGGTGCGAACGCGTGCCCCTGCTCGATCAGCTCGTCGGTCAGCGCGGCAGGAACGCCGTGTGTCCGGAACCAGCTCGCCATCCGTTCCGGCCAGTCGCGCGAGCCCCAGACGCGCTCGCACTGCGCGTAGTCGAGGCCTCCCTGGTGGACGGCGGCGCCGGTCACCGCGCCCGCGACCGAGGCGCCGCCGACGTGGTCGGGATGGAAGTGCGTGATCGCGATCCGCTGCACCTGCAGCCGGACCCACGGGGCATCGCCCAGCCCGAGCCCCGTGTCGAAGAGCGTCCCGTCGACGAGGTAGCAGTGGACGTGCTTGGGGCCTGTCGGGAGCGGCAGCGTCAGCCTCTGAATACCGTCTTCGAGCTGTACGAACGTTTGTTCTATCATCCGGGCATCGGCCATGCCGATCGAGTATCGCGAAGAGCCCTGCAAGAGCGCCCTCAATCCCGTCAGGGGGATGGGCTTCAAATGGTCCCTGAACCCGTACATGGGGTGCGTCCACCGGTGCACGTTCTGTTACGTCCGGCATTTCGAGCGCCGCTCCGATCGCCCGTCCGACGACCGCTACGGAACGTCGATCCGAGTGAAGACGAACATCGCCGAGGTCCTGCGCCGCGAGCTCGCACGCGCGTCATGGGATCACGAGCACGTGGCCATCGGCGCGGCGACCGATCCCTATCAGCCGGCGGAGGGGAAGTACCGGCTGACACGCGCGTGCCTGGAGACGCTTCGCGACGCGTCCAACCCGTTCTCGATCATCACGCGCGGCCCGATGATCGTGAGGGACGTCGACGTCCTCGTCGAGGCCTCGAAGCGCGCGTCGGTTGCGGTCACGTTCTCCGTGCCAACGCTCGACGAGGAGGTGTGGCGAAAGACCGAGCCGTCGACCGCTCATCCACGCCAGCGCCTGCGCGCGCTCAAGCAGCTGGTCGACGCGGGAGTCAAGGCCGGGGTCGGGATGGCGCCGATCCTCCCGGGAATCTCCGACAGCCCCGGGCAGCTGCGCGAGGTGGTACGGGCCGCGCGCGAAGCCGGCGCGACCGGAATCTGGGCGAATCTCCTCTTCCTCAAGCCCGGGACACGCGAGCACTTCCTGGAGCACCTCGCCGAGGACTGGCCCGAACAGCTGCCGTTGTACGAGCAGCTGTACGCGGGACGCGCCTACCTCGGGGCCACTGAGTCGAAGCCGGCGCGGGAGGAAGTTCGGCAGCTCGCGCGGGAGCTCGAGATCGGCGACCGGCGGAGCTTGAGGCTCGCGCCCCCGCCCGAGCCCGAGCAGCTGTCCCTGGCCCTCTAGGCGGCCGCAAGACGGCATCCCGCTTCCGAACTACAATCCGCCCAGCTTGGAGAGCGACAACGCGCACCCGTCCGAAATCACGTGCCTGATCGTCGACGACCACGAGGTCGTCCGTGAAGGCCTGCGCCTCTCGCTCTCGCGAGCACCGCACATCCGCGTGATCGGCGAGGCGGCGGACGGGGCGAGCGCCGTCGCGCTGGCGGAGCGCCGTCGTCCGGACGTCGTCATCATGGACGTCCGCATGCCCGGCATGGACGGGCTCGAGGCGACGAAGCAGCTGACGGAGAAGGTGCCGGAATCTGCGGTCCTCATCTTCACCGCCTACAGCGAGCGGTCGCTGCTCGGGCGCGGGCTCGAGTCGGGCGCGAAGGGATACATCCTCAAGGAGGCGCCACACCAGACGCTGCTGCGCGCGATCGAAAAGGTGGCCGCCGGCGAGGGCTACGTCGACCCGGCCCTGATGCCGGCGTTCCTGACCGGCAAGGACAAGGACGACATGCTGACCGGGCGCGAGCGCGAGATCCTCCAGCTGCTCGCGGACGGGATGTCGAACCAGGACGTAGCCGCCAAGCTCTACATCAGCCAGGAAACCGTCAAGAGCCACGTCCGCCACATCCTGGCCAAGCTCGAGGCGGACACGCGGACGCAAGCGGTCGCGATTGCGCTTCGCGAAGCGATCATCGACTAAGGCGTCGCTTGCGACGCCGCCCGTCAGGACGTGCGGGCTTCGCCCGTGCGTCCGTCTGAAATGACCGGTCGACACGGTCGAAGGCTTTCCGACAACGCCACTAAGGCAGGCTCGCTCGCGCTGGTTTTTGGCGCGGCGGCCGTGGTTGCCGTCGTCGGGCTCGCGACGGGGCACACGGTCCTCACGGCGGTCGGCCTGGCGTGCGCGGTTGCGGCGGCGGCGATCCTTGCCGCGTACCTGATCGTCACCGAGCGACGGCGGCACGAAGCCGCGGAGGAGGAGCTGACGAGCGAGGCGTTGTTCCTCGAGTCGCTCGTCGATTCGATGGCCTCGATCGCCGGCGCGCAGGACGTGCTCGCAGAGACGTGCGTCCAGGGCGAGCATCTGTTCGAAGCGCAGGCGCGGATGCTCCGACCGGCCGAGCGACCGCGGCGAGCACCAGCCGAGAACGCAATCGTGATCCCGCTCAAGGCGCGCGGGGAAGAGATCGGCGCGCTGCGTCTTACGCGCGACCGACCGTTCGACCGGGACGACGTCGTGCGCGCGACCGTGCTCGCGGACTTCGCAGCGCGTGAGTACGAGAACGCTCGCCTGCTGGCGGAAGCACAGGTGCGCGAGGTGGAGCGCTCGCGGTTGACGGATCAGCTGATCACTGCGGAGCAGGACGAGCGGCGGCGGCTCGCGGACGAGCTCCACGACAGTGCTGTGCAATCGCTCTCCGGAATTGCGCTCCTCCTAGACGCCGGGCTGAACTCGATCACCGAAGGCCGCGCCGAGGAGGCGCGTGAGATCATCGGGCGCGCGCTCCACCGGCATCGCGCGACGATCGGGCAGCTCCGCGACCTCTCCTTCAACCTCGAGCCGGTCGTGTTGCGCGATCAGGGCTTCGCGCCCGCCGTGCGTGCGCTGACGGATCAGATCGCGATCGAGCACAGCGTGACGGTCGATCTCGACGCCGAGGCGGGAGAGCGACTCGCCGAGAAGACGCAGGCCGCCCTGTACCAGATCATCCGCGAGGCGCTGAACCAGGCGGTGCGCCGCGGGCCGCCGGAGAGGCTGTCCGTGCTCGTGCGGCAGACGGACGACGGTGGGTTCGAGACCCGCATCGCCGACGATGCGCCCGGCGAGCGGCGTCGGAGCAGTCTGGACGAGCTCGCGGAACGGGCGCGGACGCTCAACGGCCAGCTGACGTTCGAGCAGGGCGAGAACGGCGGGACAACCGTCCTCGTCGTCTTGCCTCCGTACGCGGTGGCCAGCTGAGCCTGCCGCGGCGGGACGCAGTGGCGGGGTAGCATCCCGCCGCCATGGTGGAAGGGAAGTACCTGCTGTTCATCTGGAAGCCGAGCGGGTACGAGCTGCGTGAGGAGGACGGCGAGCCGCCGGCGATCGGGAGCGAGGTTGAGGGAGACAACGGGAAGCTGCAGGTGACGAAGATCGCGCCGTCGCCGCTTCCGAACGATCCCCGGCCCTGCGTGTACCTGCAGGCCGTCTAGGCGACGACGGACTCGGCAGCGATCCTGCCGAAGACGAGCGCGGCGGCCAGGCCGCTCGCGTATCCGCCCGTCGAGATCCCGCCCACGTCCGCTCCCGCCGCGAACAGCCCGTCGATCGGCGTGCCGTCCTCGTGCAGGACGCGTGCGCGGTCGTCGATCCTGAGCCCGCCGATCGTGTGGGTGATCCCGGGCGCGACCCGCACTGCGATGCGCGCGCCAGCCGGTGGGTCGAACGGAAGCTCACTGGGTTCTGTCGCGGTCGGCGCCGCCGCCGCCAGATCGGCAACGGTGCGATCGCGCACATGCTGCGCGAGCGCGTCGTCGTCGAGTACGTACCAGGCTCGCGCTTTCGGCTGCCGCGCGGTCGCCTGAACGAGATCGTTCTCGGACCACGAGACGTCGCCTTCGAAGAACTCCTCGCCCCGTTCGTTGAAGACGCGTGCGAAACGTCCGTACAACTGGGCCTGTGGAACGAAGTCCGACTCGACGAGGTCCACATCGGGCATGTTCCGGCCGTAGAACTCGTCCATTCCAGCAGAGAGGGCTGCACCTCGCTCGAGACCCAGACGCAAGCCGTCCCCGACGCTCCACGGATTGGCACGAAGACGTAACAGTCCCGCCGGCCGGATGTAACGCGTTACGAACTCGGCGCTTCCTTGAAACCCTCCTGTGGCCAGGATGAACGCGTTGGTCTGATCAGACCAGCTGGTCAAGTCAGTCTGGTCTGACGGGTCTGACCAGGTCTGACCAACTCGGATCTCGCCGGCTCTGCGCACCAGAGCATCCGTCAAGCCGCGCGGATCGAGGCGCTTTCCGACAGTCCTGGGATTGCCGGTCTCGTCCCACACGACGGGGACCCCAAGCGACACGAGCCATTCGATCGCCTCGTCGAGGCGTTCCCATACGAGCCGTTGCAGCCGCTCGTCCCCGGTAGGACACTCTGCGCGATACTCCTCCCACTCCCGAAAGCGCCAGACGACGCAGCTCGACAGGAGCATCGAACCCCCGAGCCGCGTCCCCTTTTCGAGCACGACAGGCGAAGCGCCGAGCTCGCGCAGCCGCACAGCCGCCGCGAGGCCCGCCATCCCTGCGCCGAGAACGGTTACTGCAATGAGAACGTTGGCTTGTGCTCGACGTACTCGATCCGCACGCGGTCGGGCCCCCAGACGAAAACCGCGCGCGTGTTCGCCGCGTCGACGACGCTCTCGACGATTCCCAGATCCTCCGCTTCCGCGGCGTGCTCCTCCGCGGAATCGACGAGCACGGCCAGGTGGTTCAACAGCGGCTTCTCCGACTCGCCGGGATCACCTTCGTGGAACTCGACGTAGGCCCCACCCACCTCGACGCGCGGATTCCCCTCCTCGCTCGGTTGGGCATGGTCGAAGCCGAGCCTCGTGTACTCGTCGGCGGTTTGCTCCGGAGCCCGCGTGTAGAGGGCGACGTGATCGAGGTCGTAGTCGACGTCTGTCAGCGCCTCCACGAGGCGGACACGGAGTCCCTCCCCGAGCTCGACCTCGTCGCCGCTCCCGTCCGGGAGTTCCCCGCGAGCTGCGTCGAGATCCGAGACGCGCAAAGCAACGTGCTTGATTGCGCCGCGGTCGCGTGGACCCTCTGCGACGAACAGCGTCAGCTTCCCGCGGCGGGCGTTTGACCCTACGAGCGTGAAGTTCTCCTGCTCGTCGATGACGTGCATCCCGAGATGCCGCGTCGCGAAGTCGACGATCGGCTGACGATCCGCGACCCAGAACGCGATGTGGTCGAGCGTTTTTGGCTCCACGCCCGCGAGCCTAGCGGTCGCGGGGCTGTCTGGGTCGAGTCGCGCCGCGCCGTGCGGGCAAGGCCCGCACGGCCTCTGCGCGGCAGCGCCGGTCGGTGCCTACTTTCGAGCGTCGACGGCCCGCTGGAGCTGGGCCTTGGTCATGCTCGAGCGACCCGGGACATTCTTTCGCTTGGCTTCGTTGTAGAGCCGCTCCTTCGTGCGGCCCTTCGGCCGCTTCGTGCCGGAGCGGAGTCCCCCGCGGCGGCCGGACGACATGTCGCGCGTCGACGTGCGTGACGCCCCGCGCTTCGTCTCGCCGGAGAGTGCGCGCTCCTTGTTGACCGTGCGGGCGGCGATCTCCTTCGCTCGCTTCGTGGAGCGGCCCTGCTTCTTCTCCGATTCCTTGATGTGCCCGTGCTGCCGCTCGCGCTTGGCGTTCCAGGCTGACTGAGGCATTTCGACGACCCCTTCTGTTGGACGACGCGCGGGCTCTACCCGATTCGGCGCGCGTTATTCCAGCGGGGGATTCTGCACGTTGTGCTCGGTCGCGTACGCGTTCGTCAGCTCGTTCACCTTGTCGAGCCCTTCGCCGTAGGCGTAGTTGATCGGCACGAACGCCTGCCACTTGTCGGGCAGCGCGTCCTCGGGAAAGATCGCCTCCACCGGGCATTCGGGCTCGCACGCCCCGCAGTCGATGCACTCCTCGGGATCGATGACGAGGATACGGTCCGCCTCGTGGATGCAGTCGACGGGGCAGACGTCGACGCACGACTTGTCTTTGATGTCGATACAGGGCTCGGCGATGATGTACGTCACTGGACGGCTTACTCTACTCAAGGGTAGCGCCGGGGCGCCCCCGGCTCGACGCTAGGCGGTCAGCTCCTCGACGAGCTGAGCGGCTCGCTCTTGCAGCGCGTTCTTGACAACCACCTGGTCGAATCCGGCGGCATGCGCTCGTCGCAATCCGGACGTGTCGGTGTGACCGCCGAACCCGAGAATCGGACAGTCGGGATACGTGTCCGCGACCTCCTCCGGATCGACCCGCGAGATGTCCGCGATCACCAGGTCGGGCCAGTCGACACTGTCCGTCGTCACGAGGTGGTGGCCCGGCAGGAGCGCCTCCAGCTTCCCCCTGAAGAACATGTCGACCCCACAGAGCAGGATCGTGGCCACGGCGGGAGCGTAGCGCCGCGCACAATCTCTGTTCAAGGCCGTTGCTAGGGTCGTCGGCCATGGCGGACGATGGCTTCGTCAAGGTGGCTCGGGTGGACGACGTCCCGGCGGGGTCCGTCACCTCGGTGCGGGCCGGCGAGGAGGAGATCGCGCTGGCGCACTGCGACGGCGGCTTCTATGCGGTCCAGGGGCACTGCCTCCACCTGCAGGGGCCGCTCGGGGAGGGCCACCTGGAAGGTTGTGTCCTCACTTGCCCGTGGCACGGCTGGCAGTACGACGTCCGGACGGGGAAGAACGAGTTCGACCTCGCGATCCAGCTCCGCACCTACGACGTCCAGGTCGAGAACGGAGAGGTCCGCGTCAGGGTTTGAAGCGGGTCTGGAGCTGATCCGGGCCGGCGAGTACTTCGCTGCACACGAGGAGCTGGAGGACGCGTGGCGTGCCGCGCCGGCCGAGGAGCGCGACTTCCTGCAGGGCCTCGTGCACGTTGCGGTCGCGTGGTACCAGGCGGGGCGCGGCCGACGGATCGGGACCGAGCGGCAGCTGGCGAAAGCGATCCGCCGTCTCCAGCCGTACGCGCC
>JBASRJ010000048.1:0-13158 GCA_049273785.1 Gaiellaceae bacterium
GCATCACGCCGGGGCGCCGCTCGACCATGTCAGGTAGCTCGAGAGCAAATGCGCAGCCGCGCGCGCGTCCTCGGGCGTGCGCGACGGGGTCCGTTCTGCAAGATCGGTGGTGAACCGCTCGTCGAACGTGACGACGGGAACACCCGTGCGCGCGCTCAACGCCTCGACGAAACGTTCGGTCTCCTCCGCCTGCTCGCCGCGTTCTCCGCGCAAGGTCAACGGGAGCCCGACGACGACGCGGTCGACGGCCTCGTCAGCGATCAGCTGCAGGACGCGCGCGAGGCCGTCCTCGGTCGCAGCTCGCTCGACGACGCAGAGCGGCCGGGCCACGGTTCCGGTCGGATCGCTGACGGCCACGCCGGTGCGTGCCCGCCCGAAGTCGAGGGCGAGCACCTTCACCTCAACGCGTCGGCGATCGCCTGTTTCCCCGCCTCGAGCGCGTCGCGCAGACCAGCCGGATTCTTCCCGCCCGCTTCGGCGAGCGTCGGACGCCCACCGCCCCCTCCGCCGATGTGGCGGCCGAGGTCGCGCACGAGCTTGACGGCGTCGAGCCCGCGCCCCACGAGCGACTCGTCGAGGTTGACGACGAGGTAGGCGCGACCGTCGTCCACCGACCCGACGATCGCTCCGGCGGCCTTCTCCTGCCGGCGAACGCGGTCCGACAGCTCGCGGAGCTGGCCGCCTTTGAGCGCCTTCGCCTCGACGAGGAGGACGTTCCCTTCCCGGTCGACGATCGTGAAGTCGACCGCGGCGTCGGAACGCGGCTTGCGCGCCTGCTTGCGCAGAGACTCGAGCTCACTGCGCAGCTCTTCCGCCTCCAGGCGCGCGCCGTGGAAGAACGCGTAGGCCTCGCCCGAGGTGATCGCCTCGACGCGGCGGGCGCCGGCACCGATCGAGCTCTCGGACAGGAGAACGAACGGGCCGATCTCGGCCGTCCAGCGCACGTGCGTCCCGCCGCAGAGCTCGCGTGAGTAGCCCGGAATCTCGATCACGCGCACCACGTCGCCGTACTTCTCGCCGAACAGCATCATCGCGCCGAGCTTGCGTGCTTCTTCGATCGGCGTCTCGAACGCCCGCACCGGCAGGTTCTCGAAGATCTTCTCGTTCACGCGCCGCTCGATCTCGGCGCGCTCATCGGGAGTCAGCGGCGCCGGATGCGTGAAGTCGAAGCGGAGCTTGTCCGGACGAACGGCGGAGCCTGCCTGGCGGACGTGGTCGCCGAGAACGTCCCGCAGCGCCTGGTGCAGCAGGTGCGTCGCCGTGTGGTTCGCCATCGTCGGAGAGCGCACGCTCCAGGGCACGACGGCCCGCACGCGGTCGCCCTGGGAGAAACCGTCTCCCTCGACGAGCAGTACCTGGTCGTTCTCGAGCCGGTACGCGTCGCGGAGCTCCGCACGCATCGACGGATCGCCGTCGAGCTCGATCCACCCGGCGTCGGTGACCTGCCCGCCGCCCGCTGGATAGAACGGCGACTCGCGGAGCTTCGCGAGGAACAGGCCGTCCTCCAGCTGCTCTAGCGCGCCGAGCTGCGTCAGCACGTCGGTCTTCTCGTAGCCGACGAACTCCGTGCGGAACCCCGCGGCGTGCGCGAAGTCGACGGCGCGCTGGTCGTCGCGCGAGATCGCGGCACGCGACCGCTCCCGCTGCTCCGCCATCAGGCGCGTGAACTCCTCGTCGTTGACACCGAGACCGCGTTCGCGCGCCAGCTCCTGCGTCAGCTCGAGGGGGAACCCGTACGTGTCGTGGAGGCGGAACGCCTCCTCGCCGGGGATGTCGCCTCCTTTCGCCGCGATCTCCTCGAACAGGCGCATCCCGCGAGCGAGCGTCTGGCCGAAACGCTCCTCCTCGGCGGAAAGGATGCGGTGGATCTCCGTGCGGTGCTGCTCGAGCTCCGGGTAACCGTCCTGCATCTGCTCGATCACGACGTCCGCGAGCCGCGCGAGGTACGGCGGCTCGAGACCGACGCGGCCTGCCTGCTGGACCGCCCGCCGGATGATCCGGCGCATGACGTAGCCACGGCCTTCGTTGGACGGTGTGATCCCGTCGGCGGCGAGAAAGGTCATTCCGCGGCCGTGGTCGGCGAGGATCCGGTGCGCCTTCGTCGCCTCCGTCGAGTCGCCGTACGCGACGCCGCTCTCGTCGGCGATCCAGCGCATGATCGCCTGGTAGATGTCGGTTTCGTAGACCGTCAGCACGTTCTGCAGGATCGCCGCCGTGCGCTCGACCCCCATGCCCGTGTCGACGTTCTGCTTCGGCAGCGGCGTCAGCTTGCCGTCCGCGTGGAGCTCGAACTCCATGAAGACGAGGTTCCAGAACTCGAGGAAGCGCTCACAACGCGTGCAACCGGGTTTGCAGTCGGCCTCGCCGCACCCGTGCTCCGCGCCCCAGTCGTAGAACATCTCGGTATCGGGCCCGCACGGGCCCGGGCCGCCGACCGTCCAGAAGTTCTCGCTCCTCGGCAGCAGGACGATCCGCTCGGGCGGTTGGCCGATCTCCTCCCACTTGCGGTACGCGACCTCGTCCTCGCCGAGCCCGAGCTCGGGATCGCCCGCGAAGACGCTGACCCAGAAGCGATCCGGGTCGATCTCGAGGTGCTCGAAGACGAACTCCCACGCGAGGTCGATCGCACCTTCCTTGAAGTACTGCCCGAACGAGAAGTTGCCGAGCATCTCGAAGAAGGTCAGGTGGTAGCCGTCGAGCCCGACGTCGTCGATGTCGGGCGTGCGGAAGCACTTCTGGACCGTCGTCAGGAGCGGCGCCGGCGGTTGTTCGCGGCCGAGGAAGTAGGGCATCAGCGGTTGCATCCCGGCCGTCGTGAGGAGCACGGTGCGGTCGTCGGCGCGCGGGATCAGCGAGGCAGACGGCCGGAACTTGTGACCCTTGGACTCGAAGAAGGCGCGGAACCCTGCGCGCAACTCTCCCGCGGTGCGCATCTTGGGATTGTAGGGGCGGCCTTCGGAGCACCCGCCCCGCCCAACCCGCCGGATCGGACGTACGCCGCCTTCTCGGCGACGAAGACGGTACTGAAGCGGCGGACCCGGAGCGGCGCGGCCAGCGGGAGCGCCTCGGCCGCCGCCGCCAAGTCGTCCCAGCTCTCCGCGTAGCCGCGGACGGCCTGGTCGTCCATGGTCAGCCAACCGTGAACGTCGCGCCGCTCGACGCGCGGGAAGTGGCGGCGCAGAACCTCTTCGCCGTTCTCGCTCCGGAACGTGAACTGCCGGATCGAGGTGTCTCGCCGCGCGAGCTCCCAGAGCTCCTGCAGGTGCTCGATCGCGTTCGTCACCGCCACGAGTCGGCCTCCCGGGCGCAGCACACGCACGATCTCGCGCAGACCGCGGTCGAGATCCGGAACGTGGTAGAGCATCCAGGCGGCAAGGACGACGTCGAATTCGGCGTCGCCGAACGGAAGGTTCTGGACATCGCCTACGCGGGCGTCAAGCCCCGCCGTGGATTGGATCTCGACCATTCGCTCCGACTGGTCGATCGCGACGAGTTCCGCCCCGAGCTCGTGCACGATCCGCTCCGCCAGCTCGCCCTCCCCGCCGCCCACCTCGAGTACCCGCCGCGGCTGCGCCTCGGCGACGGCGTCGATTGCTGCGTCCCGCGCGCTCGGGCCCTCCGAGGTCGCATAGACCGCCTTCCTGGCGGCGAGATTCGCCTCGGTCGCGTACTGCGAACGGACGAACTCCGCGTCGTCCGCGCGCATCAACGACGCGCGACGCGGCGTTGCTGTTGCGGCTCCTGTTCTTCGGACGCGATCTCCTCGCGGATCTTCTCCAGCGAGCGGCGGATCAGACGCGAGACGTGCATCTGCGAAATGCCGACCTGCTGCGCGATCTGCGACTGCGTCAGCCCTTTGAAGAACCGGAGGTGGAGGATCATGCGCTCGCGCTCGTCGAGGACCCGGAACCCGGGCGCGAGCACGGCACGGTCCTCCGAGACCTCGTACTGGTGCTCCTCGGTGCCGATCGACTCGAGCGGGTCGAGCTCTTCTCCGTCCTCCTGCGACCCGCCCGCCGACAGTGACAGCGACGAGTACGCACGGCCCGACTCGAGCGCCTCGAGCACCTCTTCCTCCTCCACGCCGGCCGCCTTGGCGAGCTCAGCAATCGTCGGCGAGCGCCCGAGCTGCACCGTCAGCTGCTCCACCAGCCGCGACAGCCGCACGTTCAGTTCCTGCAGACTGCGGGGAACGCGCACCGACCAACCCTTGTCGCGGAAGTGCCGCTTGATCTCGCCGATGATGTTGGGGGTCGCATAGGTCGTCAGCTCGACGCCACGGTCGATGTCGAAGCGGTCGATCGCCTTGATCAAACCGATTGCGCCGATCTGAACGAGATCCTCGAGCTGCTCGCCGCGATAGGAGTACCGCCGAGCGAGCGAGCGGACGAGCGACATGTACCGCTCGATCAGCTGCTCGCGCGCCTGCAGATCGCCGTGCTCGTGGTAGCGGCGAAGGAGAACCTTGTCGGAGTCGCTCACATCGCCTCCGCCGCGCGCTCGACGCGTTTCGTCAGTCTCACCCAGTCGCCGCCGTCGCGCTCGAACACCTCGACGCCGTCGCAGACCGCAAGGAGGACCCGTCGTGTGTCCAGAGCCTCGCCCGCCTCGCGCTCGAGCTCGCCCTTCGCCTCTCCTGCTGGAAACGGCCCGATTTCGAGGACGGCCTGGTCCTCGTCGATGCGCGACAGGACGGTGACCTCGTCGCTGCGTTCGCCGTAACGCTCGAGCACGGCGTCGAGCGCGAGCGTCAGATCCTCCAGCGTCTCGACGGTCAGATCGTTGCGCGAGGCAACGCCACCAAGCACCAGGTGGGCAACGCCGTGGAACGCGTCATCCCCCGGCAGCGTCAATCTGATTTCGTCGACGCTCACGCCTCTCTCCCCAACCGGATCACCCAGGAAAACGGAGAACTGGGCGCCCGGGTTCCGCCTGGCCAACCGAAGGTGACCGCTAGGAAGCTCACCCCTGCCTGATCTTACGGGTCAGGTGCGGATCAGCCCGGCGCCGACGACGGCCTCGCCGTCGTAGAGCACGGCGGCCTGCCCGGCCGCCACGCCGAAGGCCGGCTCGTCGAGCTCGAGCGCGAAGCCGTGTGGTCGCTCCTCGACGTGTGCGGGAATTGCAGGCGAGCGGTAGCGCAGCTTCGCGGCGACCCGGCGGACGGGAACGTAGAGGCGACCTTTCGCATCGACCTGCGTGCGGGCCAGTGACGAGCGCGGGCCGACGACGACGGTGTTGGTGCGAGCGTCCGACCGGAGCGCGTAGAGCGGCTCCTGAGCAACGACGCCGAGGCCGCGCCGCTGCCCGGGCGTGAAGCGCCAATAGCCGGAGTGACGGCCTACCTCTCGCCCGTGCTCGTCGACGACGGCGCCCTCGTCCGGACTCAACCCTTGCCGGCCGAGGAAGTCGCGGTAGTCGTCCCCGGCGAGGAAGCACGCCTCCTGGCTCTCGATGCGTCCGGCGACGGCGAGACCGGCCCTGGCCGCTTCGGCGCGCGTCTCGTCCTTCGTCTGGTCACCGAGCGGGAAGACGATGCGGTCGAGCAGCGCCGGGTCGAGGCGGCCGAGCATGTACGACTGATCCTTGTGCGGGTCGGCCGCTCGCGCCAGCAGCTGCCGCCCGCCGTGGTCGACGATCCGGGCGTAGTGGCCCGTCGCGAGGCAAGCCGCGCCCGCCCGACGCGCAAACGCGAGCAGCTCCGCGAAGCGGAAGCTTCCGTTGCACCGCATGCACGGATTCGGTGTCTCTCCCCTGGCGTACGCGCGCACGAACGGCTCCACGACGGCGCGCCGGAACTCCTCGCGCAGGTCGAGCGTGACGTGCGGAACGCCGAGCGCATGGCACGTCTCACGGGCCGCGAGCACTGCTTCCGGCGAACAGCACGCGCGCTCGGCGCTGGGCCCCGCGGGATCGAGCCAGAGCCGGAGCGTCACGCCGATCGCGTCGGGTTCATAGCGCAGGAGGGCTACAGCGCTGTCGACACCGCCGCTCATTGCGACCGCAACGCGCGTCGGAGACGGCGGGGCGTTGAAAGCAGGGCCGATCGCGTTCGCGAGCGCATCGACGGCGAGCGTCTCCCCGCCGACGGCCGCCGCCTCGAGCAGCGACAGCCCGGGGAGCGATCGCTCGAGCCCGGCGGCGTCCGCGTCGACGATCCGATCGTCCTCGATGATCAGCCGAACCAGCGCGAACTCGGACCCGCGCGCCGAATCTCCCAGGAGCTCGATCACATCGCTCAGGCTAGCTGCGCTACTGTGGGACGGCTCGACCCTGTTCGTGGCTCGTGCAGACAATGTAGAACCAACAGCAACGATGAGGGAGCCCTCGTCCGACTGAGGACGTTGTCCGTAGGTCGGCAGGCACCCACCTGGTTTGACCAGGTTCACATCGTGTGCGGGCCACGGCAGGGTCGGGGCGTCTACCTCGCATAGCGCCACTGGATCGTCTGCGTGCCGTGCAGACCCAGCCGGTCGGCCAACGCCTTCGTGATGTCGAAGTCGCGGCCGGGGACGTTCGGGCCGCGGTCGATCACTTGGGTGAGAACTTCCTTTCCCTGGAATCGCACGTAGATCTTCACGCCGCACGGCAGCACCGGATGTGCGATGCCCTGCGTCTTCGCGTTGAACGCTTCGCCGCACGCCGTGCGAGGCTGGCCCGGCGTCGGTCCGTACGGAGCCGCCCGGGAGGTGTAGTAGCCGCTCGACGTCCCGCGCACCGGGACGGCGCCCGGGAGGTCGTGTCCTCGGCCAGCATCGCGCCGCGCCAGGGCCAGTGCCACGATCGCGACGGTCAGTGTGATGCCCGCCAGCCACACGGTGCGCTGGAGGACGGCGGGATTCACGAGTAAGCGGCGTCCAGCACGTCCCCGAACGACTCGCGCACGACCGCGTCGAAGTCGGCGGGGAGAACGCCGTCGGCGTTCGCGAACTCGCGCAGATACATGAGTAGGAACGTGCGCTCTTCGTCACGCGCCACGTCGGCGCCCGCGCGATCGCGCGCAACCCGCTCGAGGTCCCACAGATTCCATTCGCGCGCATCCGTCCTGCGTGACGCGAGCGAAACGACCTCGGGCTCGAGTTCTTGCACCGGAGCGGGCTCGGGCGGCAAGGGCGGGACCGCGACCACTCGTGGCGGCGATGGGACCGGCTCTGGGGCCTCGACAACGGGCGGTTCTTCGGGCGCGGGAGCGGGCTCGGAGGCTGAGACGGGCTCGCGGTCCGGTTCGGGAGCAGGCTCGGGCTCCGGCTGCAGAGCAACCGACTGCTGTGCGGGACCGAAAGCCGGGCGGCCCGAGGAGGTCGCCGGCTGCTTCACTGCGCGCTTCCGCGCGAGCGCGGAGAAGAACTCAACGAACGCGACGAGCAGCCAGGCGGCGCCGACGGCGAGGATGATCGTCGCCGTCGAGAAGCGCTCGATGCCGGCCACGACGGCGACGGCGACGATGAATCCGGCCTCGATCAGAAACCGGGGACCCAGTCCGACGGGCACGGAGGGATCCTACGGCGACTTGTCGTCCGGCGAGTCGCTCTCCCCGGCTTCGGCATCCGCCTCGGTGGCGGGGGGCGGAGAGACGGGCGGTTCTGCGATCGCGGGCGCCGGGGTGGGCGGCGCGTCCTCGACCTGCGGGGCCGCAACGATGCCTGCGGGCCGCGCCGGAGCGCGCGAAGCCTCGGTGACGGCTTCGGCTGCCTTCACGATCGCGTCGGCCACCTTGCGGATCTCCTCGTCGCCAAGACCCGCGGCCGTCAGCAGCTGCTCGGCGCCATTCTGGGCGCGCTGGAGGACGGCAGCGGCCTGCGCGCGCGCCCACTCGAGCGTCTGCTCGACCTCGGCGCGGGCGGAATTGGTGAGCTCGGTCGCCTGGTGGCGCGACTGCTCGAGCAGGCGGTTGCCGCGCGCCTCGGACTCGGTCAGCTCCTGCGTCGCGTCGCGGTTCGCGCTCGCGAGCAGCTCGCGTGCCTCGTTGCGCGCGTTGTTCAGCATCTCCGCGCGCTGGCGCTCGCTCTCCTGGCGGTAGCGCTCGACTTCCGCCTCGCGGTCCTGCAGATCCCGGTTGCGACGCCGGATCTCCTCCTCGGTTCGCTGCATCTGCGTCGCGGATGCCTGCTGAGCGTCGGCCTCGACGGTGTCGGCGAACTCGGACGCCGCGCGGATGAGATGCAGGGCGTCCATGCGGACGGCGTGGCCCATCGATTCCGGTGCGTGCGCGCCGCCGCGCGAGGCCGCCTGCAGCACACGCAGCTGGGCCTGGAGCTGGGCGGCGTGCCGGCGGAAGGCCTCGAACGCCTCGGCGATCTGGTCGGCGTCGTAGCCGTCACGCTTGCGCGGGATGTCCTCCAACCGCGGGAGCGAGGTCAGTGCGGGCGAGCTTTGGCTGGGATCTTGCGTCGACATCTGTCCAGAGTATGCCGGTTTCATCGGCCGGCCAGGCATCGCGCCTTAATCGCGCGGCACCTTCAGGCTAATTCCCAGTTCGTCCAGCTGTTCCTGCGGGGCCTCGCTGGGCGCCCCGGTCATCGGGTCGACGCCGGCCTGGTTCTTCGGGAACGCGATCGTGTCGCGGAGGTTCGGCTCGCCGGCGAGCACCATCACCATCCGGTCGAGACCGAATGCGATGCCTCCGTGCGGGGGCGCCCCCATCGCGAGCGCGTCGAGAAGGAATCCGAACTTCGAGCGCTGCTGCTCCGGCGTGATCTGCAGAAGATCGAAGACACGGGCCTGGAGCTCGGGCTCGTGCATCCTGAGGGAGCCGCCCCCGATCTCGTTGCCGTTCGCGATCAGGTCGTAGGCGACCGCGATCGCGTGGCCGGGATCCTGGTCGAAGCGCTCCTCCCACTCCGGCGCGGGCCGCGTGAACGGGTGGTGGCGCGCGTTCCACCGCTGCTCTTGCTCGTCCCACTCGAACATCGGAAAGTCCTCGACCCAGAGGAAGTCGAAGCGGCTCTCGTCGATGAGGCCGAGCTCCTCGCCGAGCTTCAGCCGCAGGGCGCCGAGAACGCGCGACGTCAGCTCCCAGCTGTCGGCCGCGAACAGCACCGTCGATTCCGCCGGCGGGCGAACCCGTTCGAGCTCGCGCTCGGAGAGGAACTTCGCGATCGGCGAGCGCGCCTCGCCGTCCTCGCCGGCGACGAGATAGGCCAGGCCCTTTGCACCCCACTCCTTGGCGAACTCCTCGAGCCCCTGGAGTTGCGCGCGCGAGAACTCCCGCGGCACCGTGATGAAGCGGACCGTTTCTGCGTTCGCGAAGACGGCGAACTCGGAGCCGCGAGTCACATCCGTCGCGTCCTGCAATTCGAGCCCGAAGCGCGTGTCCGGCTTGTCGGACCCGAAGCGCGCATCCGCCTCGGCGAACGTCAGCCGCGCGACTGGAATCTCGACGTCGACGCCGATGCACTCGCGCCAGACCCTCTGCACCATCGTCTCCATCAGCGCGTAGATGAACTCGACGTCCGGGAACGCCGTCTCCACGTCGAGCTGCGTGATCTCCTGAACGCGGTCGGCGCGGAGATCCTCGTCACGGAAGCAGATCGCGATCTGGTAGTAGCGCTCGAAGTTCGCGATGACGAGCAGCTGCTTCGCGATCTGCGGGCTCTGCGGGAGCGCGTAGAAGCGCCCGGGTTGCAGGCGGGACGGAACGAGAAAGTCGCGTGCGCCTTCAGGCGTCGGCTTCCAGAGGATCGGTGTCTGGATGTCGACGAAGCCGGCCTCCTCCATCACTCGTCGAATCGTTCCCACCATGCGCCCGCGGAGACGGAGGTTTCGCTGGAGCTTCGGGCGACGGAGGTCCAGCCAGCGGTAGCGGAGGCGCAGCGTCTCGTCGACGTTCTCCTCGTCGAGCTGGAACGGCAGCGGTGTGGAGCGCGAGACGATCCGGAGTTTCTCGACCTGGATCTCGACCTCGCCCGTCGGCAGGTTCGGGTTGACGGCTTCGGGAGCCCGCCGGACAACCGCGCCGGTCGCCTGGAGCACGAATTCGTTCCGCACGTCGTGCGCGGCCGCGTGCGCCTCGGGTGCCTGCTCCGGGTTGATGACGAGCTGGCACAACCCCGAGCTGTCGCGCAGATCGACGAAGACGAGCCCGCCGTGGTCGCGGCGCCGTGCTGTCCAGCCTGCGACGGTGACCTCGCTCCCGACGTGCTCGGGCCGGAGGTCGCCACACCCGATGTCGCGCCAGGCAGTCAACCGGCGATCGTCTCCACCAGTCCGTCGAGCGGCGTCGTCCAATCCTCTTTGCCCTGCTCGCGAACGGTTGCCTGTGCGCCGTCGACGATCACGGTCCAGCCGGCTCCGAGCCGTCCTGCCTGCGTGATCTGTCCCTTGCGTGATCGTCCCGCGTAGTCGAGATCGGCCTTGAGCCCGCGCCTGCGCAGCTCGGCGAGCAGGGGAAGGACACGCTCGCGGTCGGCGGCGGCGTCGCAGACGAAGAAGACGTCGATCCCCTCCGTCAGCTCGGGCTCGCGGCCTTCGAGCGCGAGGAGCAGGCGTTCGATCCCGGCGCCGAAGCCGACGCCAGGCGTCGGCGGCCCGCCGATCTCCTCGACCAGGTAGTCGTAGCGCCCGCCGCCGGAGATCGTCGACTGCGCGCCCCCTTCCGGGCCGACGAACTCCCAGGTCGTGCGCGTGTAGTAGTCCAACCCGCGGACCAGCGTGGGCTGGATCGTGTAGTCGACGCCGTACGCGTCGAGGGCCGCGCGGACCGCGCTGAAGTGCTCGCGGCACGCGTCGCAGAGGGACTCGCCGATCTTCGGCGCGGCCTGCAGCGCCTCCCGCACGCGCGGGTTGTCGACGTCGAAGACGCGGAGTGGAGTCGTCGTCCGCTTTTGACGCGCCTCGTCGTCAAGAAGGTCATCGTGTTCGTCGAGCCATTGCACGAGCTTCTCGATGTAGGCGGGACGGCAGTTGCGGTCGCCGATCGAGTTCAGCTCGAGCTGATAGTCCGTCACGCCGAGCCGGCGCAGGAGCTCGTCGTACAACTGGACGATCTCCGCGTCGACGAGCGGATCGTCCGAGCCGATTGCCTCGACGGACAGTTGAAAGTGCTCTCGGTAGCGACCGCGCTGAGGCGTCGCATAGCGGTAACACGACGCGATCGTGTAGAGCTTCACCGGTTGCGGGAGCCGGTGCATCCCGTGCTCCACGTATGCGCGCGCGATCGGCGCGGTCGCTTCCGGCCGAAGCGTGAGCGAACGGCCGCTGCGATCCGCAAAGGTGTACATCTCCTTCTGCACGACGTCCGACCCTTGCCCGGACGTGCGCTGGAAGAGCTCGGTGTCCTCGAACACCGGCGTCTGGATCGGGCGGTAGCCGTAGATCGCGCACAGCACCTCGGCCGTGCCCGTGACGTACCGCCAGAGCGGCTGCTCGTCCGGAAGGACGTCGTGTGTCCCGCGAGGTCGCTCGATCACGCGCGGAGTTCGGCGAGAAACGGATTGCGTTCCAGCTCCGCCCCGAGCGTCGTCTCCTGCCCGTGGCCCGGATAGACCGTCGTCTCGGGCGGGAACCGGTCGGCGAGGATGCGGATCGAGTCGACGAGCGTTTCCCACTTGGCTCCTGGGAGGTCCGTGCGGCCGACCGAGCCTGCGAACAGAACGTCCCCCGAGAACAGGCAGCCGTCGGCGTAGTAGGCGAGGTGTGCCGGTGAGTGGCCGGGAACACGCAGTGTCTCGAACGTGATTCCCGCGAGCTCGAGCGTCTCGTCCCCGTCGAGGAGCACGTCGGGCGTGTAGGGCCTGAGCTGTGCAAAGGCCGGTGCCCAGCGGGCAGCGTCCTCGAGCAGCATCCGTTCGTCTGCCGCCATGTGGACCGGAGCTCCCGTCGCGTCGGCTAGATCGGCGACTCCGACGAGGTGGTCCCAGTGACCGTGCGTGATCAGAATCGCCGCACACCGCGCGCCCAGGCGCTCCAGCTCGGACTGGAGCGGCGCCGCGTCGCCCGGATCGACGACGACGGCCTCGGCGGCGTCGGGTGTCGCGCGGACGAGATAGCCGTTCGTCCCGATCGGTCCGAGCTCGTAGCGGTTGGCGGCGAGGCTCACGGGCAGGTGAGTCTACTTCCACGTGCTCGTTTAGGATCGCGGCGGTGCAGAGTTGGAACTTGCGCGAGATCGAGGCCCCCGGCGGGAGCCGGTCACCCGTGGTGCTTCGCTCCGATGACGCAGCGCGCGCCGTGTTGATCGTGCTCGATCCGGGTCAGGAGCTCGGGGACCATCAGGTGAAGGAGTGCGCGCTCGTGGTGGTCGTGGACGGGTCGATCCGCGTTCACAGCGGCGGCGAGACCGTCGAGGGCGGGACGGGTTCCTTCTTCTCGTTCGCCATCGACGAACGGCGCTCGATCTCGAGCGACGAGGGCGCCCGGATCCTGCTCGTCCTGGCGCCGTGGCCCGGCGAGGGGCACTTCCGCGGCGAGGGGAAGAGCGCCTAGCTCTTGGCGCGGCGCGCAGTGCCGCCGCCGGACGCGCGGTCCATGCGCTTGCGGTACATGCGGTACGCGAGCGAGTCGGTGAAGTAGCTGAACGGGAGGAAGAACGCGAGCATGATGACCGCGGGGACGACTCGTTGCGCGACGGGGAGGTTGCGGTTCAGCAGCAGCATCGCGACCACGACGACGGGCCCGATCATCAGTCCGCGCTTCCCGACGCGCCGCCACGAGGGCGGCTCGATCGTCCGACCGGGACGCCGGGCCGGCGCGTCTTTCTTCGTTTGCGACTTTCGCTCGCGCGGCTGCGCTCGACCGTTCTTCGACGCGGCCACATCATCGGGGGCGACCTCGACCTCGTTCCCCTGGTCGTCGACGTAGACGTACTCCCATTCGTGGCGCCGCGTCTTCTCTAGGCGGCGCCGCTGCTTTCGCGTCGGCATCGCTCCTAGGGTAACTCCACCGGCGCGCCCGCGACGACCACCTGGGACACGACGTCGCCGCCCAGGTGGTAGGCGAGGTACCGCCAGTCCGGCGCGTCGAGCAGGACGACGTCGGCCGCGTAGCCCTGGGCCAGACGGCCGAGCCGGTCCGCGCGGCCGAGCACGTGGGCTGCGTTGACGGTGCAGGCAGTCAGCGCTTCGGCCGGCGACAGGTGCAGCTGGGTGGCCGCCAGCGAACAGACGAGCGGCAGGCTTTCGCAGAAGGCGCTGCCGGGATTGAAGTCGGTCGCGAGCGCGA
>JBASRJ010000063.1:0-2603 GCA_049273785.1 Gaiellaceae bacterium
AGGCTGCGCTTCGTCCGGTCTCCGCCGAGCGCGCCTTCGCCGCCGCGGCGAGGCTTGCCCCCCGCAGCCCCGAGGCGCAGGTCGCGGCCGCCGTCGGCCTGTACGACAAGGACAGGCCCGAACGGGCCTTCTCGCGGCTCGGACCGCTCGTGCGCAGATTCCCGCATGCCCAGACCGTGCGCTTCCACCTGGGGCTCCTCCTCATCTATCTGCGGGAGTTTCCGCAGGCAAAGAGAGAGCTGCGTCTCGCTGTTGCCGAAGGTCCACGCACCCCGCTGGCCAGGCAGGCTCGCGTCCTGCTCGACGCAACTCGCAAGAAGTAGGACCCCAAACCGTAAAGATGAGCCGAACGGCCCATGGCGGCCGTCCGATTCTGCTGGCAGAGTGCGGCATCGCGAAAATCCGGGCCGGAGGGGGGAACGGAGTTTGAGCGCAACCGAGGAAGCGGTCAGTCCCAAAATCGTCTCTGATCTGCTAGAGACGGACGACGCCAAGACGCTCCTGGAAGCGGGCAAGGAAGCTGGGCATCTGAGTGCCGACGAGATCGCGGCGGCGCTCGACGAGCTCGACCTCGAGCCGGCCCAGATCGACGACTTCTACCACGCTCTCGAGGAGCTCCACATCGAGGTCGTGACGGGGGAGGAAGAAGACGAAGCCGCCCCCGAGGAGCAGCCGCGGGAGGTGTCCACCGACGCACTGCAGCTCTTCCTGAAGGACATCGGCAAGGTGGATCTCCTCACGGCTGCGCAGGAGGTCGAGCTCGCGAAACGGATTGAGCGCGGCGACCACGGCGCGAAGCAGGAGATGGTCGAGGCGAACCTCCGCCTGGTCGTTTCGATCGCGAAGAAGTACCGAAATCAGGGCCTGCCGTTCCTCGATCTGATCCAGGAGGGAACGATCGGTCTCGTCCGCGCGGCGGAGAAGTTCGACTATCGGAAGGGCTTCAAGTTCTCGACGTACGCGACGTGGTGGATCCGCCAGGCCGTCGCGCGCGCGCTCGCCGACAAGGCACGCACGATCCGGATGCCCGTGCACGTCGTCGAGAAGCTGAACAAGATCGTTCGCTCGGAGCGGAAGATGCGCGCCGAGCTCGGCCGCGAGCCGACGGCGTCGGAGATCGGCAAGGATCTCGACCTCACACCCGACGAGGTGGAGCAGATCCGGCGCAGCGCGCAGACGCCGGTGTCGCTCGAGAAGCCGGTCGGCGACGAGGACGAATCGGAGTTCGGCCACTTCCTCACGGACGAGAACCTGCCGCTGCCTGACGAGGAGGCCGAGATCACGTTGCGCAAGGAGACGCTCCGGAAGATCCTCGGCACGCTCTCGTCGCGCGAGCGCCAGGTCCTCGAGCTGCGCTACGGCCTCGACGGCCAGCATCCGCGCACGCTGGACGAGGTCGGCCGCGCGTTCAACGTCACACGCGAGCGCATCCGGCAGATCGAGAACCAGAGCCTGAAGAAGCTTCGCGCGCTGGCCGACGCGGCCAAGCTCCGCGAAGTCGCCTGAGCCAAGGGTCAGGCCTCCGGGTCTGACCCGTTTTGGTTTGCGTAGAGTTCCGCGCCGTGGAACAGGCGTGGTTCGACGAACTCCGTGAGTTCATCGCGATTCCCTCCGTGAGCGCGGACCCGGCGCACCGCGACGACGTCGTGCGCGCGGCGGAGTGGCTCGCCGGCCTCGTCAAGCGCTCCGGCGGGGAGGCGGAAGTGATGCCGTTCGGCGAGCGGGAGCTCGTCCTGGGTGAGATCCCGGCCACCGCCGGCAACGGAAGCGCGCCGACCGTCATGGTCTACGGCCACTTCGATGTGCAGCCGCCTGCGCCGCTCGACCTGTGGGAGTCGCCGCCGTTCGAGCTCTCGGAGCGCGACGGCTGGTACTACGGCCGCGGGATCGCCGACGACAAGGGCCAGCTGTACACGCTCGTCAAGGCGGCGCAGCTCCTGGCGCAGAACGCCCAGCTCCCCGTGAACATCCGCATCGCGTGCGACGGCGAGGAGGAGATCGGGGGCCACACGATCGTCGACTTCCTCGAGCAGGACGAGCGCGGCGCCGACGCGTGCGTGATCTTCGACGGTCACATCACGCGGCCGGAGCAGCCGGAGTTCACGCTCGCGACGCGCGGGCTCGTGGGCTTCCACGTTCGCGTGCGCACCGGCGCCCGCGACCTCCATTCCGGCATCTACGGCGGCTCGGCGCTGAATGCGATTCACGCGCTGATGCAGATCCTGTCGGCGCTCGTCGCCAAGGACGGGCTGCTCGCCGACGAGCTGCGACAGGGCCGCGCGCAGCTCGACGGCGACGAGCTGCACTCGGCGGAGATGCTGCCGAGCGGCGATGTCCTGCTCGACGAGGCGGGGGCGGCTCCGCTCGACCCGAAGGCCGGTGCCGAGTTCTACATCCGCACGTGGTCCGAGCCGTCGCTCGACGTGAACGGCATCAACGGCGGCAAGCCCGACTTCGTCAATACGACGCTGCCGGTCGAGGCGCACGCGCGCTTCACCATCCGGCTCGCGCCCGGGCAGGACGTGCGGCAGATGCAGGAGGCTGCGGAGAAGCTGCTGCGCGCTGCAGCGCCCGCGGGGGCGGGGCTCGAGATCACGCGGGAG
>JBASRJ010000064.1:0-13237 GCA_049273785.1 Gaiellaceae bacterium
GCCTCGGACGTGTCGACGCCTGTGACGCGCGCGCCCGGATGCTCGTCGGCGATCGCCAGCGCGATCGCGCCGCTGCCGACGCCGACGTCGAGCACCCGCGGCTCGCGGTCTTCGCGGATCAGCACGAGTGCGCGCTCGACGACGACCTCCGTCTCGGGCCGTGGGACGAGTGCCCGGCCGTCCGTCTTCAGCGTCAACCGCCGGAAGCCCCACTCGCCGAGCACGTAGGCGAGCGGTTCGCGGCGTTCCCTGCGCTCGACGAGCGGCTCGAGGGCGGTGATGTCGACCTCGTCGTGTGTGTGGACGGCGGTGCGCGAGACGCCGAGGACATGGGCAAGGAGCCACTCCGCGTCGACACGCGGTGTCTCGATCCCCGCCGCGGCCAGCCGTCGCTCGGTCTCGGCGAGCGCCTCGCGCACGGTCACCCGCCGAACGCGCGGCGGCGGCTCTCCGCCTCGAGGCCTTCCGTGAACTCGTCCAGGTCGCCCTCGAGCACGTGGTCGAGCTGGTGGACCGTGAGCTTGATGCGGTGGTCGGTCACGCGGCTCTCCGGAAAGTTGTACGTGCGGATCTTCTCCGCCCGCTCGCCGGAGCCGATCTGCGAGCGGCGGGTCGCGTCGAGCTCCGCCTGCTGCTTCGCGCGCTCGAGCTCGTACAGCCGCGCGCGGAGCACGCGCAGCGCCTTCTGCTTGTTTTGAAGCTGGCTCTTCTCGTCCTGCATCGCGACCACGAGCCCTGTTGGGAGGTGCGTGACGCGGACGGCGGAGTCGGTGGTGTTCACGGACTGACCGCCGGGGCCGGTCGAGCGATACACGTCGAACTTGAGATCCTCGTCGCGCAGGTCGACGTCGATGTCTTCCGCCTCGGGCATCACGGCGACGGTCGCCGTCGACGTGTGGATCCGTCCCTGCGATTCGGTCTCCGGCACGCGCTGCACGCGGTGCGTGCCGCCTTCCCACTTGAACGTCCCGAATGCGTTCGGCCCTTTGACCGCGAACGTCACTTCCTTGTACCCACCTCCGTCGCTGTGGCTGGAGCCGAGCTCTTCGACCTTGAGCCCTCGCTTGTCCGCGTACCGGTTGAGCATCCGGTAGACGTCGCCGGCCCAGAGCGCGGCCTCGTCGCCGCCCACGCCCTGGCGGACCTCGACGATCGCGTCCTTGTCGTCGTCGGGATCGGCGGGGACGAGCGCCTCGCGGAGCGGCGGCTCGAGCTCGGCGATGCGTGCCTCGAGCTCGGGGACCAGCTCCTTCAGATCGCCGTCCGCCCGCGCCGCTTCGAGGTCGGCGCGCACCTGGCTCCATTCCTGGGCCAGCCGGTGCGGTTCCTCGAGCACCTTGAGCCGGCGCCCGACGTCTGCCGCCTCGCGGTGGTCGTTGTACACGGCGGGATCGGACATCCGTTCCTGCAGCTCCCGGTAGGAGCGCTCGAGCTCTGTGACAAGGTCTTCGATCGCAGACATCAGCTACAGGGTAGGACAGGAGGACGAATGACCGTCCGCGACGAGATCCTCGCCGCCAACAAACGCTACGCCTCGACCTTCGGCAAGGAAGGCCTGCGGGGTCCTCCGGTCCGGCGCTTCGCGGTGGTCACCTGCATGGATGCGCGCCTCGATCCGGCGCGGTTCCTGGGGCTCGAGGAAGGCGACGCGCACGTCATCCGGAACGCGGGCGGGCTCGTCACGGAGGACGCGCTCCGATCGCTCGTGATCTCGCACCACGAGCTGGGGACGCAGGAGGCGTACGTGATCGGCCACGAGGGCTGCGGGATGCTCATGCTGTCGAACGAGCGAATGCGGGCGCAGTTGGGGCCTGCCGCAGCGGATGTCGACTTCCTTGGGTTCAGCGATCTCGACGAAGCTGTGCGCGGGAGCGTGCGCAAGATCCGCGAGTCGGCCCTCCTCCCCGACTCGTTCAGGGCCACCGGCTTCGTGTACGACGTCCGAACGGGGCGGCTCCGCGACGTCACGTGAGGGCCGGCTCGGCCTGGAGGACCTCTAGTTCGCCAGTTTCGCGTCGAGCGTGATCGCCGGGACGCCGGCGAGCGCCTTCGAGACGGGGCAGTTCTCCTTCGCGCCTTCGGCTGCCTTGCGGAAATCGTCCTCGTTCATCCCCGGCACGCTGCCCTCGACCGCCAGCGCGATCTTCGTGATCCCCTCGCCGGGCTGGAACGTCACGGTCGCCGACGTCTCGAGCCGATCGGGAGCGTGACCCTCCTGCGCCAGGCCGTTCGAGAGCGCCATCGAGAAGCACGCCGCGTGAGCGGCGGCGATCAGCTCCTCCGGACTCGTCTGGCCGCCCGGCTCCTCGGATCGCGCGCGCCAGCTGACGCCGAGACCGCCGAAGACGCCGCTCGTCACGGACTCGATCGTCCCGCTCCCGCTCATCAGGTCGCCCTGCCACGTCACCTGCGCACGCCGCTCGGTCGCCATCCCCTCTCCTCCCGCTCGAGTTCGCCCTTCACTGTTCTTGTTCACGCGCGCGCGCGTGAAGCAGAGCCTGGGCCAGCCTAGCTCAGGCCATCACTTCGACCTTGCGCGCGTCGCCGGACGCGCGGCTCTCGAGCGACAGCACCTCTTTCAACGCGCGGATCGACACTTCGAGCTGGTCGAGCGTCGGCTCGCGGGTCGTCAGTCGCTGCAGCCAGAGCCCGGGAGCGAGCACCGTCATCAGGATCCGGTTGCGCTGGTGCTTGCCGGCGAACCGGATCAGCTCATAGGCGATCCCCGCGATCACTGGCAGCAGCAGGATGCGCGTCGCGATCAGCCAGTACCACGCAGGCCGGCCGAAGAACGCGAACACGAAGATCGCGATCACCATCACCCAGAGTAGGAAGGCCGTGCCGCACCGCGGGTGAATCAGTGATTGCCGCTGCACCGTCTCCGGCTCGAGCTCCTCACCCGCCTCGTACGCGTTGATCGCCTTGTGCTCTGCGGCGTGATACTGGAACACGCGGCGCAGATCGGGCAGGAACGAGATCAGGGTCAGATAGAGGATGAACAGCGTGACGCGGATCATTCCCTCGACGATCACGAACCAGCCCGTGCGCTTGATCCCGATCCAGTCCGTGATCAGCGCCGGCGTCACCTTGAACAGCATCACCGCGAAGCCGATTGCGATCGCGAACGCGAAGATCAGCTGGCCGCGCGTCAGCTCCGTGGACACCTCCTCCGCGTCGGCGCCGTCTTCGCGCTCCTGCTGGGCGGCGTAGTTCGCGGAGATGGCGAGCGCGCGGAAGCCGATCGCCAGCGACTCGCCGAGCGCAATGACACCGCGGACGACCGGAATGCGGAACGCCCAATGCCGCGCCATCGGCGAGCGGATCGGCTGGTGCACCTGCGCGATGTCCCCGTCCGGCTTGCGCACCGCCACGGCCCAGTTCGACGGGCCGCGCATCATCACGCCTTCCAGGACGGCCTGCCCGCCCACCGTTGTCATGGCAAGAGTGTGCTACCCGCGGCGGGCGCCGCCGGCCTTCTCCAGCCGGCGCTGGAAGCGCTCGACGCGGCCGCCCGTGTCGACGAGCTTCTGCTTGCCCGTATAGAACGGATGGCAGTTCGAGCAGATCTCGACGTGGAGCTCGGGCTTCGTGGAGCGCGTCTGGAACGTGTTCCCGCAGGAGCACGTCACGGTTGCGATCACGTAGTCGGGATGGATGTCAGGCTTCATCTGAAGCCAGGATAGCAGCGGCCGTTTTCGGTGCGACGTTGCCCCCCGAGACGACCGCGGCGACCCGCTCGGCGCCCGCGAGGTCGACCGCTCCTGACATTAGCGCGGCCGCGGTCGCCGCCCCGGCCACCTCGCACGCGAGCTTCATGCGGCCGTACATGAACCGAAACGCCTCGCGCAGCGCCTCCTCGCTGACGAGCACGGATTCGACGCCGAGCTCGGTGCAGACACGTACGCAGTTCGCGCCGGCGTACGGTCCGTTCAGCCCGTCCGCGATCGACGAGGGCTCGACCGTCACGGGCTCACCTGCCTTCAAGCTTTCGTGGAGGGCCCGGGAGCGCTCCGGCTCCACGGCCAGCACGCGCGCGTCCGGATTGATCCCCTTCACCGCCGTCGCAATTCCCGAGACGAGGCCGCCGCCGCCGACCTGCACGATCACGACGTCGGCATCGGGTACGTCCTCGAGGATCTCGAGGCCGACCGTGCCCTGGCCCGCCATCACGTGGGGATCGTCGTACGGATGGACGAGCGTGCGTCCGGTCGACTCGATCAGGGCGTCGAGGCGCGTGAACGCGGCCGGAATGTCCGGAGCCTGCGTGTCGATCGTCGCGCCGTAACCGCGCGCCGCAGCGATCTTCATCGGGCTCGCCGTTTCCCACATCACGACCAGCGCGTCGATGCCCTCGACCGCGGAGGCGTACGCGAGCGCTTGCGCGTGGTTCCCTGCCGAGATCGAGATCACGCCGCGACGCTTTTCTTCGTCCGAGAGCGTCGCGAGCTTGTTCAGCACGCCACGCGGCTTGAACGAACCCGTGCGCTGCAACAGCTCCGCCTTGAACTGCACGTCGACTCCCACCTGTTCGGACAGCGTGCGAGACGCAAGCATGGGCGTTCGGTGCAGGCGTCCACCGATCCGCTCACGCGCGCGATACACGTCGTCGAGCGAAAGCAACGAGTCCGTCATCGCCATGACCCGATCGTACTCGTCTAACCCCGCGCCCCCACCCAAGGGTGGGGCTCAATCCCGCCACCCTCGCTGTCGACGATACCGGCTTTCGACGCACCTCTGGGTGCCGGATCTGTGCCGGTTCTCAGTACTTGCCTTTGCCGCAGCCCGCCAGGATGAACGGAGCAGCCGCGGCGAGCACCAAGGTCAGACGAGTGCGCATGGTGGTCATTACCGCTTCGGCGCAGCTTCGGTTTTGACCCGCTAGGTCAAGGTGTACTCGGGTCCCGAACCGCCCTCGGGCGGGGTGAGCCGGCCGCCCTTCGCCGTGATCGCGCCGCACTGGACGCAGTTCGACGACGTCACGTCGACGCCGTCGCCGGTGGCCTCGTACACCTGCGCGGGGCACATTCGCTCCCAGAGCTGCGCGACCTCGCCCGAGACGTCACGGCGAATCACGATGTGGCTCGGCTGGTCGTCACGCGTCTTGTTCCCCGACGCGAACACCGAGGAGAGCTTGTCGAACGTGAGCTTCCCATCCGGAGCGGGGTACGATCTCGCACGGTCGGTGCGTAGGAGCTCCTGCTCGGAGTCCCGTTCCGTGCGTGCGTTGCCCGGCGGGAACCTGCCCCGCGAGGCCGTCATCGCTCCCGCGAGCGCGCCGCCCAGCCAGAACCCGCGCCCGAACGCCTGGCGCATGTTGCGCACCTCGTGCAAGTCCTTCCAGATGAAACTCTGCCGGACCGCTTCGTCATATGCCGCGAGCGCACCAGGCCGCCACGGCGTCTCGCCGCGCCGCAGTGTTGCGAACGCGGCCTCCGCGGCGAGCGAGCCGGACTCGATCGCGTAGTGGATCCCCTTGAGCGCCGGAACGTTCACCATTCCCGCGCCGTCGCCGCAGATCAGAAGGCCGGGCGCGTGCAGCGCCTTCGGCAGCGACACGAACCCGCCCTCCGGGATCGTCTTCGCGCCCCACGCGATGCGCTCGCCGCCTTCGAGGATCCCGCGGACGAGCGTGTGCGTCTTGAGCTCCTGCAGGAGGTCGTGCACCGACAGCTCGACGTCGCGGTAATCGAGCCCGACGACCATTCCGAGCGTGACCATGTCGTCGCCCATCGGGTAGATGAACGAGCCGCCGAACTCCCTGTACTTCGCCTGCGGCCGCAGCGGCCAGCCCATCGTGTGGATCACCCTGTCCAGCGGCTTCGCCACTTTCCACACTTCCTTGACCCCGAGCGCCCAGACCTGCGGGTTCTCGCTCTGCAGGCCGAAGCGTTCGAGCGCAACAGCCGTGAGATGCCCCTGCGTTCCCTCCGCGAGGACAGTCACGCGCGCGACGAGGTCCGCCCCGGGCTCGAAGTTCCCGAGCTCTTCACCGTTCCGGCCACGCCCCTTGTCGCCAGTGCGGACGCCGCGAGCCCGCCCGCCGTCGACGAGCAGCTTGTGGGCGGGCGTCTCGGGAAGGACCATCGCGCCGGCCTCCTCCGCCTGCTCGGCGAGCCAGCGGCCGAGCTGCGCCAGCGAGGCGACGTGGTTGCCGTCGTTCTGCATCGTCGGCGGCGTCGGGATCCGCAGCGCGCGATTTGCGGTCAGGAAATACACCGATTCGTGCTCAACCGGTCCGTAGAACGGCATGTCCTCGATGCGCTTGCGTCCCTTGAACAAACGGCGGAGGGAACGCGGATTCACGACTGCGCCGGAGAGGAGATGTGAGCCGGGCGCCTTCCCCTTCTCCAGCACCGCGACCGGGACCTCGCCGAGCCGCTCTCTGATCTCGGGCGCGTCTTCGAGCAGCTGGCCGAGCCGAATCGCGCACGCGAGCCCGCCGGGCCCGGCGCCGACGATCAGCACACCGACGTCAATTCGCTCGTCCTCCGGATCGGTCGGCGGCGCGACGTAGTCGCTCGCGCGGAACGGCGGCGCAAAGTCCGCGGGCTTCATTGACCCTTGCGCTGCTCGACGAGCTCGGTGAGCTTCGGCACGACTTGGTGCACGTCGCCGACGACTCCGAGGTCGGAGAACTCGAAGATCGGCGCGTTCGGATCCTTGTTGATCGCGACGATCACGCCCGAGCCCTGCATCCCGACCTTGTGCTGGATCGCACCGGAAATCCCGCACGCAACGTACAGCTTCGGCGACACGGTCTTGCCCGTCTGTCCGACCTGTGTCGAGTACGGGTACCACCCCGCGTCGACCACTGCGCGCGTCGCGCCCACCGCGCCCCCGAGTGCCTTCGCGAGCCGTTCCACGAGCGTGAAGTTCTCCGGCCCGCCCAGACCTCGGCCGCCCGCGACCACGACGTCGGCATCTTCGATCGAAGGTCCCTCGCTCTCCGCGTGCGCCTGCTCCACCATCCGCGCTCCCGTGGAGAAGTCCTCGAGTTGCACGGGCACGTCTTCAGTCTCTGCTGCACCTCCGCTGGCGACCGGATCAAACGACCCCGTTCGGAAGAGCGCGATGCGCGGCTGCGACGTCCATCCGACCTCGACGTACACGGAGTCCTGGAGCGCCGTACGCGTCCCGACGAGCTTCCCGCCGTCGCCGGCGATATCGACGAGGTCCCAGTTCAGCCCCGCGTCGAGGCGCGCAGCGAGTCCCGCCGCGGTGTCGGCGGCGAGCACCGAGTTCGCGAACAGGATCGTGTCCACGCCCTTGTCACGGACGAGCTGCGCGAGCACGTCTACGCGCGGCTGCGGCAACGGCGCCTCGAGCTGCGCATCGTCCGCCACGTACACGCGGGCGGCGCCAAACTTGCCGGCCTCGTCCGCTAGCTCGCGCACGCCTGAGCCGATCACGACGCCGCTGACGTCGTGTCCAAGGGACGCGGCTTTCGACAGGACGCCGAGTCCGCCCTTGAGGAGCTCATTTCCGTGATGCTCGAGGAAGACGAGTGTGGCCATGTTCAAAACGCAGGATTGCTCAAGTTGGTCTGATCAGTCTGGTCTGCCTGGTCGAGTCAGTCTGGTCTGGCTGGTCTGCTCAGACCGGTCACGTCAAATCAGTCGCTTCTCTGTCAAGAAATCGACGATCGCCTGTGCTCCGCTTCCATCGTCCTCGATCTTGCGAGACTCCCCGCGGGAAGGAGGAGCCTTCAACTCGAGCACCTCCGTCTTCGATCCGCCTTCACCGACCACCTCTGCGGTAAGGCCCAGGTCCTCTGCGGACAGCGTCTCCTGCGGCTTGGACTTCGCCCCCATGATCCCCTTCAGCGACGGATACCGCGGCTCGTTGATCGCATCCGACACGGCGACGACTGCGGGCAGCTGCGTCTCGATCACGTCGTAGCCGAACTCGGTCTGCCGCTTCACGGTCAACTTCCCGTCCGCGTGCGTCACCTCCGCGACCTGCGAGACCATCGGGCGGCGCAGCCGGTCCGCGACGGCAGCGCCGAGCACGGCGCCGTCCGAGTCGTTTCCCTGCTGGCCGAAGAGCACCAGATCGGCGTTCTCGCGCTCGAGCGCCTTCGCAAGCGCGCGGCTCGTCGCGACGAGATCCGAGCCGGCCGCCGCGTCGTCTGTGACGAGCACGGCGCGGTCGGCCCCCATCGCCAGCGCCTTGCGCAGCGCGTCTTGGGCCTTCGGCGGGCCGAGCGAGACGACCAGGACCTCTCCCTCACCGGTTGCCTGCTTCAGCCGGAGCGCCTCTTCGACGGCGTGGGCGTCGAACGGGTTCAGGGCGCCTTCTCCGCCGCGATCCAGGCGTTTCGTGTTGGGATCGATTCGTTTCGTGCCTTCGGGCACGTGCTTCACGCAGACAGCGATCTTCATCGGCGCTGACTCTACTGAGGCGCCCCCGCGGGACGACGCACTCCTGCGAGGCTGCTAGCGTCCAGTCCTTCGGACCGAACCGGAGCCAATGCGCAGCCACCGGACGACAGCCCGAGGCGTCCTCTTCCTCGCCGCCATGCTCGGCCTCGCCGCCGGGACTGCCGCCGCGTCGACGGACGCGAAGCCACCGGCGCACATCATCTTCCCCGTCGTCGGCCAGGTGCAGTACACCGACGACTTCGGACAGCCCCGGCCGGGCGGCCCTCATCAAGGCAACGACATCGTGGCTGCGAAGAAGTCGCCCGCCGTCGCCGCCGAGGCGGGCAAGGTCAAGTACTGGACGACCTCCGCGAGCGCGGGCTGCATGCTCTATCTCCACGGTGCGAGCGGCACGACCTACTACTACATCCATCTGAACAACGATCGGACGATGCGGAACGACAACCGCGGCAAGTGCGTCCTGGGCGGTGCCTACGCGGTCAAGGACGGCGCGCGTGTCGCCGCCGGCCAGCAGATCGGCTACGTCGGCGACTCGGGCGACGCAAACGGCGTCCACCCCCATCTGCACTTCGAGGTACACCTGAACGGCGGGAAGGCGACTGATCCGTACCCCTACCTGCAGGCTGCGCAGAAGCTGCTGTTCGCCGCCAAGCCTGGCACGCCGTTCGCGCTCATGCTGACCGGGACGGTGGTCAGCGCGAGTGCGAACGAGCTCACGGTCAAGATCTCGACGTCGCATGCGTTTCCGTCGGACTTGACGCTGACGAAGCTCAACCAGACGATCACGCTAGACGTTCCGGAGACCGCACTCGTGCAGAGCATCGATCCGGGGGGCGCCCTTCGGACGATGACGAGCATCGCGCTCGCGCAGAAGGACCAGAAGGTCGTCGTGTGGACGCAACCGGCGCCGGCGACGTTGAAGGCGCAACGCGGTGACTCAGGCGCCCTGACTGCGGCGCTGATCCAGCTGAGCGGCTAGCTGCGGCCGACGAAGTTCGGCTCGCGCTTCTCGACGAACGCCGCGAGACCTTCCTTCGCGTCCTCGGAGGAGAACAGCTCGCCGAACGACTCGACCTCGGCGGCGAGATTCGCCGCGTGATCGCCTCCGAGCGCGCGGTTCGCGAGCTGCTTCATCACACGCAGCGCGACCGGGCTCTTCTTCGCGAGGAGTTCCGCGATCTCGCGCGCCTTGTCGAGCACGGGATCGTGCACGCCGTTGACGAGCCCGATGCGGAGCGCTTCGTCGGCGTCCACAACGCGGCCCGTGAAGATCAGCTCCTTTGCGACGCCGAGGCCGCACACCCGGGCCAGGCGCTGGGTGCCGCCCCAGCCCGGGATGATCCCGAGGTTCACCTCCGGCTGGCCCAGCTTGGCTGTCGACGACGCGTACCGGATGTCGCACGCGAGCGCGAGCTCACAGCCGCCGCCGAGCGCGAAACCGTTCACGGCCGCGAGCGTCGGCTTCGGCATCGTCTCGAGGAGACGGCCGGCCTCGTGGCCGAGCGCTCCCCACTCCTTCGCCTCGCCGACGCCGAGGCCGCGCATGTACTTGATGTCCGCCCCGGCGACGAACGCCCGCTCGCCGGCCCCCGTGAGGATGGCGACGCGCACGGCCTCTTCCCTGGCGAGCGTCCGAAGCTCGTCACGGAGCTGCGTGAGCGTCGCCACGTCGAGGGCGTTCATCGCGTCCGGCCGATCGACGGTGACGATCGCGACCGCACCCTCGCGGTCGACGCGGATCAAGAGACAGGAACCTTTCCCCTGAGGAACTCGACGATCTCGGTCGTCGGCGCGCCCGGCGTGAAGACCTCCGCGACGCCGAGCTTCTTCAGCTCGCCGGCATCGTCGTCGGGGATCGTGCCGCCGACCACGATCAGCACGTCCTCCGCCCCGTTCTCCTTCAGCCCTTCGAGGATGCGCGGCACGAGCGTCATGTGCGCGCCGGAGAGGATTGAGATGCCCACCGCGTCAGCGTCTTCCTGGATCGCCGTCTCGACGATCTGCTCCGGCGTCTGGTGCAGCCCGGTGTAGATCACCTCCATCCCGGCGTCACGGAGTGCGCGCGCGATGATCTTCGCGCCGCGATCGTGCCCGTCGAGCCCGGGCTTCGCGATGACGACTCGGATCTTCCGCGCCACGACGCCGGAGTCTAGAGGCCGCGCGCCGGCGTCTGCTTCGGCTGGAACGGCCGGCCGCCGTGGAACGGCGCCGACTGCCTGCCGCCGGTCGGGAGCAAGAGGAACACGACGCACGCGACCCACAACGCGAGCGCCGCCGCCCGCAGGATCAGAAGACGGGGGTTTCCCTCCAGACGCCCCACACTTCGCGCAATGCGTCGCACATCTCTCCCATCGTCACGTACGCCTTCGACGCCTCCACGATCGGCGGCATCAGGTTCTTGTCCTCCTGCGCGGCAGAGCGTTTCAACTCGGCAAGCGTCGACTCGGCTGCACCCGAATCCCGGCGCGCCCGCAGTGCCTGCACACGGTCGATCTGCTCCTGCTCCAGCGCGGGATCGATCTTCAGGATCTCGACCGGCTGCTCGTCTTCGAGCTCGTAGCGGTTCACGCCGACGATGATCCGCTGCTTCTGCTCGACCTCCGACTGGTAACGGAACGACGCATCAGCGATCTCCCGCTGGAAGAAGTTCTCCTTGATCGCGGCCACGACTCCGCCCAGCTTGCGGATCCGGTCGAAGTAGTCGTACGCCTCCGCCTCGAGGCGATTGGTCAGATCCTCGAGGTAGTACGAGCCGCCGAGCGGATCGATCGTGTTCACGGCACCCGTTTCGTGCGCGATCACCTGTTGCGTCCGCAACGCGAGGCGAACCGCATGCTCGGTCGGCAGCGCCAGCGCCTCGTCGAACGAGTTCGTGTGCAGTGACTGCGTCCCGCCTAGCACCGCTGCGAGAGCCTCGAGCGCCGTCCGGATGATGTTCACCTCCGGCTGCTGCGCCGTCAGCGACACCCCGGCCGTCTGCGTGTGGAAGCGCATCAGCCACGAGCGCGGATTGCGAGCGCCGTAACGATCGCGAAGCTCGCGGGCCCAGATCCGGCGCGCCGCGCGGTACTTCGCGATCTCCTCGAAGAAGTCGAGGTGCGCATTGAAGAAGAACGACAGCCGCGGGGCGAAGTCGTCGACGTCGAGCCCGCGCGCCATGCACGCCTCGACGTAGGCGAACCCGTCGGCGAGCGTGAACGCGAGCTCTTGCGCGGCGGTCGAGCCCGCCTCGCGGATGTGGTAGCCGGAGATCGAGACGGGATGCCAGAGCGGCATCTCCTCCGCGCAGAACTGGATCATGTCGATGACGAGCCGCATCGACGGCTCGGGGGGGAAGATGAACTCCTTCTGGGCGATGTACTCCTTCAGGATGTCCGTCTGGATCGTCCCGCGGAGCTTGTCGCGCGGCACACCCTGCTTCTCCCCGACACAGAGGTAGAACGCGAGCAGCATCGCCGCCGGCGAGTTGATCGTCATCGACGTCGAGACCTTGTCGAGCGGAATCCCCTCGAACAGCGTCTCCATGTCGTCCAGCGAATCGATTGCCACACCCTCGCGCCCGACCTCGCCGAGCGAGCGCGGATGGTCGGAGTCGTGGCCCATCAGGGTCGGCATGTCGAAGGCGGTCGAGAGGCCGGTCTGACCGTGGTCGAGGAGGTACCGGAACCGCTCGTTCGTCTCGGCCGCCGTGCCGAAGCCGGCGAACTGGCGCATCGTCCAGAGCTTCCCGCGGTACATCGACGGGTAGACGCCGCGCGTGAACGGATAGACACCCGGATACCCGAGGTCGCGGTCGTATTCGATCTCGACGTTGTCGGGCGTGTAGAGCGGCTCGTTCTCGAGCCCGGAGATCGTGGAGAGCAGCTCGCCTTCCCGCTCCGGCTTCGCCTCGTACAGCTCGCGCCGCCATTCGTTCGTGGAGTCGAGCTTGTCCTCTGTTGTCGCCATCTCCACAGGATTCTACGAGCGGAAGGATCTCCTGCCGTCCGCCGCTCGCGCCGATACTGCCTCCGTGAGGGCCCTCGTTGCTTTTGTCATTTGTGTCGGCCTCGCGGGGCAGGCGGGCGCCTCGGGCGCCGCGTCACCCACCGCGCTTCGGCAGGCGGAACGCCTCTCGGGCCTCAAGGCGCTCAAGCCGATTCGCACGGTCACCGAGCCTGCGGGGCGGTTCAACGTGGACGTTGTTCGCGCGCTCGACCGCGGGTATCCGCGGGCACTGCAGCAGCTGGACGACCGGCTCTACGTCGGGCTCGGGTTGCAGAGCCCGGACCGAAGCACACGCGCCAGGCTCTTGGCGGCCGCGACGTCGGTGAATGCGCAATACGACCCGGTCGCGAAGGTCCTCCGCGTGCGCAGCAAGCCCGCGCCGAAACGTGCAGAGCTCGTGCACGAGCTCGTACGCGCGCTGGTTGACCAGAACGTCGGGCTGCGGCGTCTGAGGACATTGCGCCCGCGCGATCGCGACGCGTCGCTTGCTGCGAACGCCGTCGTGGACGGACTTGCCTCGCTCGCCTCGGGGCGCCGCGCCCCCGCGCTTCCGCGTGAGCCGCTCGATCGCTTCCTCACCGCGGAACGGACCGCGGGCCTGGGCCCCGGACGCACGTTCATTGTGCAGCTCCGTTCGATCGGCGGCAGCTTCGCCGTTTCCACTGCGCTGCGCACATTTCCGAAGACGACAGAGCAGGTGCTGCACGTCGACAAGTTCCTCGATCGCGAGGGCGCACCGGCGGTGACACTCGCAGCGCGCGTCGATGACCGGGCGCTCCATACGTCCGAGACACTGAGTGCATCGGAGACGTTCGGCGAGATCGACGTCCGCGCGCTCCTCCGCGCGTTCGGCCTCCCCGGAGCGGAGC
>JBASRJ010000078.1:0-9025 GCA_049273785.1 Gaiellaceae bacterium
TCGATCACCTTGGCCTTGAAGGACTCGGCTGCCGTCTCGACCACGGCGACGTCATAGCCGTTCGGATCGAGCGAGCCGAGCGCCTTCTTCACTTCGGCGACCGCCGCCGCGGCGGTCTCGACCAGGCGGTGCGTCACGACGAAGTCGGCCGCGGCCGGGCCGAAGTCGGACCGGAGGCGCGACGACCAGCCCTCGAACTCGGTCAGCGCGCGGGAGAACCGGTTCCAGCGGGCTTCGGTCAGCTTCCACTCGGTGCCGGCGCGGTCGCGGACGTCCATGTCCTTGATGCGCTCGCGCACGAGGATTTCCTCGAACTGCGCTTCCTTCTCCACGTACGTCTCGGTCTGCCCCAGCTTGACGCGGTAGAGCGGCGGCATGGCGATGTAGACATGACCGCGCTCGACAAGCTCCTGCATCTGACGGTAGAGGAACGTGAGGATCAGGGTTCGGATGTGCGAGCCGTCCACGTCTGCGTCGGTCATGACGATCACTCGGTGGTAGCGGAGCTTCGAGATGTCGAACTCGTCGCCGATGCCGGTGCCGATCGCGGTGATCATCGCCTGGATCTCGAGGTTCGAGAGCACCTTGTTGATCCGATTTTTTTCGGAGTTGATCACCTTTCCGCGCAGCGGCAGGATCGCCTGGAAGAGACGATCGCGAGCGTCGACCGCAGAGCCGCCGGCCGAGTTGCCTTCCACGAGGAAGAGCTCGGCGGCCTCCGGATCGTTGATCTGGCAGTCGGCGAGCTTCCCCGGCAGCGACGACCCCTCGAGCGCGCTCTTGCGGCGCGTCAGCTCCCGCGCTTTCCGCGCCGCCTGACGGGCACGTGATGCCGCGATCGCCTTCTCGATGATTCGCTTCGCCTCGGCCGGATTCTCTTCGAGGAAATGGCCGAGCTTCTCGTTGACCGTCTGCTCGACGAGGCCGCGAACTCCCGGATTGCCGAGCTTCGTCTTCGTCTGCCCTTCGAACTGCGGTTCTCGCAGCTTCACGGAGATGACCGCGGCGAGACCCTCGCGGACGTCCTCGCCGTCGAGGTTCTCCTCCTTCTCCTTCAGGAGACCGAACTGGCGGGCGTAGCGGTTGAGCGTCCCGGTGAGCGCGGCCTTGAAACCCGAGAGATGCGTGCCACCTTCGTGGGTGTTGATGTTGTTCGCGAACGTGTAGACCGAGTCCTGGTAGGAGTGGTTCCACTGCATCGCGACCTCGACCGCGCCCTGATCGGTCTCGCCTTCGAAGTAGACGATGCGCTTGTGGATCGGATCCTTCGCAGCGTTGACGTGAGCGACGAAGTCGCGGATGCCGCCCTCGTAGTGAAACTCGATCGTCTCGCCACCCGCCCGCTCATCCGTGAGGACGATGCGCAGGCCGCGCGTGAGGAAAGCAGTCTCGCGCAGGCGCTGGGTCAGCGTCTCGGCGGAGAGCTCGAGCTCTTCGAAGACCTCTGCATCAGGCAGAAACGAGATCGTCGTGCCGGTGTCGTCCTTACCCTCGGTCTTGCCGACGATCGCGATGTCGTTCGTGGGCACACCTCGCACGAACTCCTGCCGGTAGATGTTGCCGCCGCGCCGCACTTCGGCGGTGAGGCGTTCAGAGAGGGCGTTGACGACGGAGACGCCGACGCCGTGCAAGCCGCCGGACACCTTGTACGGGGCATGATCGCCGCCGAACTTTCCGCCGGCATGCAGCTTCGTCAGGACGACCGTCAGAGCCGACATGCCCTGCTCCGGCATCACGTCGACAGGGATGCCCGAGCCGTAATCCCGGACGGTCACCGAGTTGTCCGGATGGAGGGTCACCTCGACCTTGTCGTTGCGGCCGGCGAGGGCCTCGTCGACGCTGTTGTCGACCACCTCGTAGACCAGATGGTGGAGTCCCCGGGGACCCGTCGAGCCGATGTACATGCCCGGCCGAAGGCGGACCGGCTCGAGTCCCTCGAGGACGGTGATGTCCTTGGCGGTATACGTTGCTTCACTCATAGAAAAAGCCCTGGAAACCGGGCGCTTCCGGGCACTTCGAATCTTACCAGAACATGCGGTCGGAATCTGCCTTTGCGAGGCTCAAAGCGGCGGCTTTTGCGACGACTTTGCGAAGGTTCTCGTCGGCGATCTCGGCGGCCAATTCGTCGGCCTGGAGACGGTGCTCAGGAGACGGCTCGATCGGGGTCCGCGCAGCCTCCTCGGCAGTCGCGGCAGGAGGTTCCGGGAGCGGTCCGACCGCGAACCGAAAGCGCTGCGGCGCAAGCTCCCGAAGCGCCTCTTTGACGCGCGCCTCGAGTTGCCCGAGCTCGAACGCCCATGCCGAGGAGCTCGTGTGGACATGCAGCGTCCCGTCGCGCGCAATCCGCGCCGGCCATGCGTTTCGCGCGATCTCCGGGCCGACGGCCGTCGGCCACGCCTCGACCAACGGTGCAAGCCCGCCGGCGGCACCAAAGCGGCCCAGCTCGCGTACGACATCGTCCCCGACGCGTTTCATCGCACAGGTTGTACCTCTCCCGGGGAGACCTCGAGCAGCTGCGCGGGCTCGGCCGGGAGCGCCGCGGCCGTCGTCGACGTGATCAGCGTCTGGCCCTTTGTGGCAACACGCTGCGCCAGCGCGCGGCGGCGGTCCGGATCGAGCTCGGAGAGAACGTCGTCCAGCAGGAGTAGCGGAGCGTACCCCCGGCGGCCGGCGATCAGCTCGGCCTCCGCCAGCAGGAGCGCCAGCACGGTCAACCGCTGCTCGCCCTGCGAGCCGAACGTGCGCAGGTCGCGTGCTCCGCTCACGAGCTGGACGTCGTCCAGGTGCGGTCCGAGCCCGGTCGTCCCGCGGTCCAGGTCGCGTTCGATCTGCGCCTCGAGTTGGTCAACCGTCGGTGGAGCACCTTCGTACACGAGCCGCCCCGACGGGAGGCCGAGCTCTTCCGCCCTCTCCGCAAAGCCCGGCGCGAGCACGGCAATCGTCTCGGTGCGCGCTTCGACGAGTGTCGCGCCCAGCTCGGCGACACGTTGCGTCCACGGGGCGAGCGCATCGCGGGACGAGTAGCCGGCCGCGATGCGGCGCAGCGCCGCATTCCGCTGTGCGACAACCGCGCCGTATTCCGCGGACAGCGTTACGCGTGCCGGCACGAGGCGTCCGAGCACGCGATCGAAGTACGCTCGCCGAACCGCGGGCCCGCCCTTCGCAACGGCGAGCCGGTCAGGCGTGAACACGAGCACCGCCAGCTCCGTCCGAAGCTGCTCGGCCGCGCTCAGCGCAGCGCCGTTCAGCTTTGCGTGTTTTCCCTCGCCGATCCGGAGCGTCAACTCCGATTCGACCCGAGACTCGCCTCGCTTGCCGCGCAACGCGATGCGCCCTGCCTGCTCGCCGAAGCGCACGACCTGCGCGTCTGCGCGCGTGCGAGGGGAGAACCCCTGCGTACCGAGGTGCACCGCCTCGAGCAGGTTCGTCTTGCCGGCGCCGTTCGGCCCCGTCACGAGCACGATGCCCGGCTCGAGCGCAAGCTCGAGCCGGGCATACGAGCGAATGTTGCGGAGCGAGACCGTTTCGACGATCAGCGGCTGGCGCTACCCCGCCAGGCGGATCGGCATGATCAGGTACCAGAAGTCGTCGCCCTCGGCCGTGATCAGACCTGGACGCAGCGGCGAGATCAGCCGCAACTGGATCTCATCGGTTGTCACGGACTCGATTCCCTCGCGCAGGAACTCCGCGTTGAAGCCGATCTCGAGCGGCTCGCCGGAGAACTGCACCGGCAGCGACTCGCGCGCCTCACCGACGTCCTGCGTCTGAGCCGACACCGTGAGCTCCCCCTCGGCAAATCGCAACCGCAGCGGGGAGTTTCGCTGTGCCATCACTGCGACACGGCGAACGACGTCCAGCAGCTCGCTCCGCGAAATCGTCACGTCGTGTTCGAACGACTCCGGCAGCAACTGCTTGTAGTTTGGGAACTGGCCGTCGATGCGGCGCGTCGTCAGCCACACGTCGTCCGCAGCGAACACCACCTGGTTTTCGTGCACGCCGAGCTCGACGTTCTCCCCCGACTGCGCGATCCGCGTGAGCTCGGCGAGAGCGCGTGCAGGGATGATCGCTTCGAGCTCCGGCGCATCGCCTTCAAGCGGGGTCTCTTTCACCGACAGGCGATATGAGTCTGTCGCCGCCATCACGAGCTTCCCCTGCTCGAACCGAACGAGGATGCCTGTCAGGACCGGGCGTGACTCGTCGCGCGACGCGGAGCGTGCCACACGCGCGACCGTCTCCAGGAGCGTCTCGCGATCGACGGTGAACGTGCCGACGGCGTCGAGATCGGGCAGCCGCGGGAAGTCCTCCGCCGCGTAGGTGTGGAGTGACGCGTTCGACGGGCCGGACGTCACATGAACGACGCCCTCCTCCGCTCGGTGCTCAAACGTCACTTCGTCCGCCGGCAGGAGGCGCACGAGATCCACGAGCAGGCGTCCCGGCACGACCACGGATCCCTCCCCTTCGACCTGTGCCTCGAGCGACGACCGGAGCGACAGCTCCATGTCCGTCGCCGCCAGGTGGAGGCGACCGGCCTCGGCTCGCAGAAGAACTCCCGAGAGGATCTGGACACTCGCCCGGGTCGACACGGCGCGGGAGACCACCCCGAGCTTCTGGGCCAGCTCGTCCTGGCGACAGACGACCTTTATCCCCGTTTCTGTGCCGACCATGGTGTTGCTTTCAATCATTTAGAAAACCTCGTTGTAGTCATAGGGGCTGTGGGACCGGGGACAACCCTTCCAGATGCTCTGTCCGAGCCATTCTTGCAGGGGATCCAGACGGGGGACAACGAGGCTGGACCAACAGGGGAAGCGACTCAACGGACCTGCTTCACACGTGCGGTCAGTTCCTGCACAAGGTTGTAGACAGACCTATCCTCACGAATCAGGCGCGCGATCTTGGAGGTCGCGTGGATCACCGTCGTGTGATCGCGACCGCCGAACTCCTTGCCGATCTTCGGTAGGGACGAGTCGGTAAGCTCGCGCGAGAGGTACATCGCGACCTGGCGCGGATAGACGATGTTCTGGGAACGTTTGTCGCCGCAGAGCTCGTCCATCGTCAGCTGGAACCGCTCCGAGACGAGCTCCTGGATGCGGCGGATGGAGACCTCGGCAGCCTCGCCTTGGGGGAACACGTCTTTGAGGACGTCCTCGGCCAGCTCGACGGAGAGCGAGCGCCCCGTCAGGGAGGAGAACGCGACCACGCGTGTCAGCGCACCTTCGAGCTCGCGGATGTTGGTGGAGATCCGCGACGCGATGAACGACAGCACCTGCGGATCGGGAACGTGGATCCCGTCCGTCTTCGTCTTCTTGCGGAGAATGGCGATTCGCGTCTCGAGGTCGGGCGGCTGGATGTCGGTGATCAGGCCCCACTCGAATCGGGAGCGGAGGCGTTCTTCGAGCGTCGCGATGTCGCGTGGCGGCCGGTCGCTCGACATCACGATCTGCGAGCCGGCCTCGTAGAGCGAGTTGAACGTGTGGAAGAACTCCTCCTGGATCCGTTCCTTGTGCTCGAAGAACTGCACGTCGTCGACGAGCAGCAGGTCGTAGGTGCGGTAACGCTGCTTGAAGCCCTCGATTCGCTTGTCGCGCAGCGAGTTGATGAAGTCGTTCATGAACGTCTCGCTCGTCACGTAGCGAACGGAGAGCTCGCTCGAGTGCTCGGCGACGTACTGCGCGATCGCCTGCATCAGATGGGTCTTGCCGAGACCAGTGCCGCCGTAGATGAAGAGCGGGTTGTACGCCTGCGCCGGCGCCTCGGCGACGGCCAGCGCCGCGGCGTGGGCAAAGCGGTTCGACGAGCCGATCACGAACAGGTCGAACGTGTACTTGGGGTTCTTCCCGGCGTCGGCACTCGACGACGCCGGCCGCCGGGGCGGCTCGCGCAGGGCCGGAATCTCGGGCAGGATGTGCTCGCTGACAGTGAGGCCGACGTGCCGCTCCTGGCCCGTGACGTCGCGAACCGCGGCGCCGATCAGGCCGAGGAAATGACCCTCGATCCACTCGCGTGTGAAGTCGTTCGGGACACCCAGGACGAACGCGTCGTCCGTCAACTCGTGGCCCTCTGCCTCCGCGAACCACGTGCGATACGTGGTCTCGTTGAGAGCCCCTTTGAGCCGACCGGCTACCTCGTTCCACAGGGTCTCCGCAGTCAGCTCAATTGGGCGCTCCACGCCGCTCGTACCACTCCTCTCCGGTCCGCGGGAGGCGCGAGCTTAGCAACATCTCCAACGGGCTACAACGCGTGGAAACTGGGGATGAAAAAGGTGTTCTTTGCAGCCCTTTCGCCGGTTCCACACGCCTCTCCACACCTGTGGACGAAGGGTGTCGCAGTGACACATTTCATCGCCGTTGCAGCACGTTCGGCTGTGGACAACTCTGTGCATGACCACTCCGCTAGACTGGCGCCGCACCGTCCCCTTTCCGGGGGGTTTTTTCTTCTCTCCATCCTCATGAAGCGGACTTACCAGCCCAACGTGCGCCGGCGAAAGCGTCGTCACGGCTTCCGTGCGCGCATGGCGTCACGTGCCGGACAGGCGATCCTCAAGCGCCGCCGCGCGAAGGGCCGGAAGCGTCTGTCGGCGTAGCGCGTGCACAAGCGGAACCGTCTGTCGCGCTCGCGGGACTTCGACGCCGTCTACCGACAGGGGCGCTCGACCTCGACTCGATTCCTCGTTCTGTACTGGTTCGACCGTGAGGACGAACCCGGGGAGCCGCGACTTGGTCTGGCGGTGCCGAAGGCGGCGGGAAACGCCGTCTCGCGGAACCGGATCAAGCGGCAGCTGCGGGAGCTCTGGGGCTCGCGGCTGGAGCGGATCCCGTCCGGACGCGACTACGTGCTGATTGCCAAGCCCGGGCTGCCGGAGGCGATCCAGGCGAACGGTTTCGACTGGCTTGGCGAGCGGATGGACGAGGTCCTGCAGAAGGCGGCCGCATGAGGTACCTCGGGATCGCGCTCGTGTGGGCCTACCGGCTGACATTCGGCTGGGTGCTCGCCGGCCAAGGGCAGTGCAAGTACCACCCGTCCTGCTCGCAGTACGCGGTCGACGCCTACCGGGAGTTCGGCTTCTTCAAGGGGACCGCGCTGGCGGCATGGCGGCTCCTGCGCTGTAACCCGTGGAGCCGCGGCGGTGTCGATTACGCGCACGACCAGCAGGTGTTCACGTGATCGTCGCCGGCCTGCTCACGCCGCTCGAGCACCTGTTCCGGCACATCCTGAACGGGCTGCACCACGTGGGGATCCCGTGGGCGTGGTCGATCGTCGTCCTGACGGTGATCGTGCGGATGCTCCTCGTTCCGCTGACCGTCAAACAGATCCACTCGATGCAGAACATGCAGCGGCACGCGCCGCAGATGAAGGAGATCCAGAAGAAGTACAAGGGCGACCGCCAGAAGCTCAACGAGGAGCTGATGAAGTTCTACCGGGAGAACAACATCAACCCGGCCTCGTCGTGCCTGCCGCTGCTGGCGCAGATCCCGGTCTTCATCGGGCTCTACTACACGCTGAACACGTTCTCCAAGCATCCGCCGGCGGGCGACCTCTCATGGCTCCACTTCGTGCCGAGCATCGCGGCGCACGTCACGCATCACTGGTCGGGCTACGTGCTGCTGACCGTGTACGTCGCCAGTCAGCTGGCGTCGACCTACTTCATGAGCGGGACGATGCAGCAGTCCCAGCGGATCCTGATGTACGTCCTGCCGTTCGCGTTCATCTTCGTGATCGCGCGCTTCCCGACGGGCCTCGTCCTCTACTGGATGACGACGAACCTCTGGACCGTGGGCCAGGGGTTGATCACGCGGCGCCTGATTCCCAAGACGCCTCCTCCAAGCGGCCCGAAACGGTCGTCCCGCACGCCCCCGAGAGAGCCGGAGCCTGCGCCGCCCGTGGTGGAGGACGGCGCCAAGCCGGCGACGCCGATCGCCGCTGCGACTTCCGGGCAGCCGCGCCGGGTCAAACGGAAGAAGAAAAAGGCGAAGCGTTGAGCGAGGTCCAGGTCGAGGCGACCGGCGAGACGGTCGGCGAGGCGAAGTGGGCGGCGCTGCGGGAGCTCGAGCGGCAGCAGCCCGGACTGGACAAGTCGGCGGTGCGCTTTCAGGTCGTATCGGAGGGAGAGCGCGGGCTGCTCGGGGTCGGGTATGCCCCGGCCCGCGTCGTCGCTTCGATCTCCGAGACCGCCGTCTCGAGCGAGCCTCGCGACGAGAGTACGCTCGCCGCCGAGGTACGCGAGCTCGTCGAGCGGATCGCCGATGCGATCGGCGTCACGGGACGGGTGGATGCGCGGGAGGACGAGGAGCTGATCACGCTGACGGTCACGGGGCCGGACCTCGGCATGCTGATCGGCCGTCACGGCCAGACAATCGACGCGATCCAGTACCTCGCGAACGCGATCGTGTTCCGTCGCTACGCCGACGATCGCAAGGAGGTCGTGGTCGACGCAGCCGGCTATCGCGCTCGTCGCCAGGCGTCGCTCGAGGCGCTGGCCGTGCGGTCGGCCCAGCGCGCAGCGCAGAGCGGTGAGTCCGTCGAGCTCGATCCGATGACCGCCGTCGAGCGCAAGATCGTCCATCTGCGGTTGAAGGACTTCGCCGGCGTCGAGACGTCGAGCGAAGGGACGGAGCCGAACCGCTTCGTCGTCGTCTTTCCGGTGTGAGCGCTGACGCGGACGAGCGGCTGGGCCGCTGGCTCGCCGCCCTCGTTGCAACTCCGGGACTCACGGCGATCCGCGACCTCGGGGAGGCACGCCGCGTGTTGCTGGACGACTCGCTGCGCGGTGTCGAGCTCGCACGGTCGTTTGACGGACCGCTGGTCGACGTCGGCTCGGGCGGCGGCGTGCCGGGGATTCCGCTCGCGTACGCGCTCCCGGATCGCGAGATGACGCTGCTCGAGGCCAACGGGCGGAAGTGCGAGTTCCTGCGCAGGTGGGCCCCGCCGAATGCGACTGTCGTGCAGGCCCGCGCGGAGGAGCATGTGACCGACGAGTACGGCGTGGCGCTCGCGAAAGCGCTCGCACCGCCTCCGGTCGCCGCGGAGT
>JBASRJ010000080.1:0-3340 GCA_049273785.1 Gaiellaceae bacterium
TTGGCGTGGCGCAAATCGTGTTGTTGCGTCATTGCCGCTGAGGATCTGACTTATGCGACAGAACGGCTGCAGATCGGGCAGGCGGGGTCGCGTGCGATCGGCTCCCACCAGGTTTTGAAGGTCTGGATGTCGAGCAGCAGCGCGTGGCCCTCGGTGGCTGCGGGACGGCCAAGCAGGGTGTGCATCACCTCCAGCGACAGCATCGTGCCGACGACGCCGGCCGAGGGGCCGAGCGTCATCGCCGAGGCGGAGGTGCGCTGGCGCATCGCGACGACGTCGTCGTAGAGCGGGGCCTGTGCGCGCAGTTGGGTCTCCTCGCAGGCGAAGCAGGCGCTGCGCCCGGGCACGTACATCGGGCCGATCTTCACGATCGGCGTCGCTTGTCCGCAGGAGATGTAGGGGGTGCCGGCGGCGACGCAGGCGGCGTTGGTCCAGCGCTCGAGCTCGTACGGCGGCCAGTCGGCGAGCAGCACGAGCACGTCGGCCGCGCGCGCGAGCGGGACGACGTCGTCGACGCTGCGGATCCGCTGCCGCAGGGTCGTGACGTTCGTGCGCGGGGCGAAGCGCCGCACCCACTCGCCGGCGCACTCGACCTTCGGGCGGCCGATGTCGGCGTCGCCGTAGAGCACCTGTCGGTTGAGGTTGCTCGGCTCGACGAGGTCGTCGTCGACGAGCACGAAGGTGCCGATCCCCGCGCACGCGAGCCCGCCGAGCGCCCAGGTCCCGAGTCCGCCGCAGCCGAGCACCGCGACGGTGGCGTCGAGCAGACGGCGCTGCAGCTCGGCCGGCGCGCCGAGCTCGGCGAAGTACGGCAGCTGGCGATCGAAACGCTGCGCATCGTGCTCATCGAGCGGCGTGTCCGCCGGCCAGCTCGTGAGCACCTCGACGCCGCGCAGCGCCTCGAGCTTCTCCTCGATCGCAGCCGGCTCGGCGCCGGTGCGCCGGGCGAGCGTCTCGACCGTCGACGGCTCGGCGAGCGCGTCGAGCAGCGCACGGTCGGTCGCGTCGGGCTCGGGCAGCACGAGGTCCGACGTGCCCGGGCGCAGCAAGAAGACCCGGCCGTCGGGCCCCGCGAGCACCTCGACGGACGCGCACAGCGCATGCACCAGGCCGGCGCCGTCAGGTGACGGCGCCGGCACGGCCGTGCTCAGCGGCCCTTGAGGGTCGTCAGCGCCGGAGCGACCTTCGCGGGCAGCGTCTCGAACTTCATCTTCCGTCACCCCCGTCGGGCTCAACGGAGCTTTGTCGTGCTGGCCGCCGGAACAACCTTCTCCGGCAGTGTCTGGATCGTCATGTGGCGTTGCCTCCTCGTGGTCAACGGGTCTTTATCGTGCTGGCCGCCGGAACGACCTTGTCCAACAGAACGTCGATCTTCACGTCGGTTCACCTCCTGCTACTCACGCGGCCTTCGTCGTACTCGCCTCCGGGACGAGCTTCTCCTCCAGCGTCTCGATTCGCATGGCCTCGCCTTTCTGTTGGGCTCAACGGGCCTTTGTCGTGCTGGCCGCCGGGACCGCCTTGCTCGGCAGCACCTGGATCTTCATTTCGGCTTACCTCCTGTTCCGTTCAGCGGAGTTTCTGTTGTCATGCCGGCGCACGCGCGACGTACACCGCCTTTTCATGAGCGAGCTCGTCGAGCGTCGGGGCGAGGCGATCGTCGATCTGGCCGCGCACCTCGACGAGCTCGAGGCCGGCCGCAGCCAACGCGCGCCGGACATCAGCCTCCGGATGGTGGCGCTGGTAGTGGGATGTCCGGGTGCGGCTCCAGAAGAAGAGCTCGCGCCGATCGAGCACGACGAAGTCCAGACGCACCAGCCCGCCGGGCTCCAGGTCCTCGGCGCCGGATCCCTCGAGCATGAGGATGCGATCGGGCTCCTGATGCGCGAGCACGCCGCCGGCGAAGTAGCGGAACGAGCCGATCGTGTTGACGTCGAAGATGACCACTCCGCCGGGTGCGAGATTGCGCCGGAAGCCCGCGAACGCGTCGGCCAGCTGCTGCGCATCGCGGACGTTGTTGACCGCGTCGTTGAGCGAGCAGACGAGATCGAACACGCCGAGCGTCGGGAGATCTCGCATGTCGTGCTCGAACAGCCGCACGCTGGGCCCCACCTTGCGGGCGGCCTCGGCAAGCATCCCGGCGGAGACGTCGACCCCTGCGACGGACCAGCCGAGGTCGAGCAAGGGGAGCATGCTTTTGCCGGTCCCGCACGCGACGTCGAGCGCCCGTCTCCCCGACAAGCCAGCCGCGTCCGCCAGCGGCAAGAGCGCAGACCACCACCAGTCGTAGTCCTGATGGACGGTGAGCGTGTCGTAGAACGGAGCGAATGCATCGAACGCCGCAGCCGCGGGTGCCTCCTCCGTGACACCGACATCCGCCGAACGCATTGGTGACGCACTCAGCATCGCGAACCTCCCCGTTCGCATCCCCCCAAACTCTCAATGCATATATGTAGACGAACTAGATTTCGGTGTCAACCTTCATCGCGCACGGACTAGCATCGAGTTATGAAGCTCGATCCGCGAATGTGCCGCGTCGTGACCGAGCAGTCGCTCGGGTGGACCCGATCAGGCGCAAGGGCTACACGAGCTCAGCGCACGATGCCGGCGACAGCCCAAGCTCGCGCGGTCAGCTCGAACGGCCCGCCGGTGACATCCAGGCGGCGGCGATAGGCGTCATGCAGCGCGGCGCGACCGTCGTTGTCCAGCGATGCGCAGAACGCGTAGCGCCGGGTTTTGAACAGACATCCGCGACCGCGTACCGGATCGTCGAGGTGCGGGATGAGGACTGGGGAACCGCTCACGCCGTGTAGCGGGGACAGGGTACCTCCACCGTCGTCGTCGAGCGCGGCGTCGGCGGCGGGTAGATCGTGTCGAGCTGCGCGCTGAAGTGCCCCGACGCGGGGCAGCGCGGCACCGCGTACAGCGACTCGTCCGTGCGTTGGCGGCGGGTGCAGCGGCCGCCGCGGCCGCGCGCCAGGCACGTCCCGCTGCGCAGCCGCAGCGAACGCACCGTCACCTCGATTTCCGCGATGCTCAACTGGAAGCCGTTGATCGGCCCGGTGTTGATCGCCAGCTTGAGGCCGAAGAGGCCGTCCGGCGTCGGCTCGGAGAACAGGCTCTCCGTGACCGCCGCATGCACGCCGGCGACGATCGGATACTTGCGCGCGACCGCCGAGCGCTCGTCCGCGGCGCCGACGACCGTGAAGCCGGCGACTGCGCTGGGGGTCGTGCCACGGCTGAGGAAGATCGAGAAGTGGAACGGGATCGGATCGGTCAGGATCGGCACGGCGTCGCGCGCGTCGATGAGCCCGCTGCCGCTGCCGAGACGTCCCCGCGCGCA
>JBASRJ010000045.1:0-10220 GCA_049273785.1 Gaiellaceae bacterium
GCCGTCGGGGCGGCCGACGTGTTGGGTCACGAGGTGCGGATCTTCGTCCCTTCGACGACGGATAAGGTCATTCCGGCGGTGAAACGCCGGTTCGAGGAGCGCTTCGAGGTCGTTCTCTACCGGACGCCCGACGAGATCGTGTGCGACGCCCTCTACGTGATCAAACGTGGCCGACCCGGTCGGATCACGACTGGGATTCCCGAGCTCAATCATGCGTTCATCGACGCCTCCGAGCCGCACGGGCACCGGTTCGCGGCGGTGTCCGAGTGGGTCGCCCGGACTGCAACGCGAACGCTCCGTCTGCCGCGCGGCCGAACGATTCGGGTCCCGAGGCTCAAGAAGCCGGCCGTCGTCCCGCACATTGTCAAGCTGCCCGACGTCGCCGAAGACCTCCGCGACGAGCTCGGAATTCCGCAGGACGCCGTCGTCTTCGGGCGGCACGGGGGAATCGGGACGTTCAGCGTCGATTTCGTCAGGGACGCCGTTCGTTCCGTGGTCGACGAGCGGAAGGACGCGTGGTTCGTGCTTATCAACGTCGAGCAGTTCTACGAGCACCCACGCATCGTCGATCTCCCGATGACGACCGACCGGGAGGCGATCCGCCGCTTCGTCAACACGTGCGACTACATGCTCCACGCGTACCACCTCGGCGAGACCTTCGGCCTTGCCGTCGCCGAGTTCGCCCTTGTCGGCGCTCCGGTGATCACCTACGTCGACGCTCCGCGGAAGGCGCATCTCGACCTCCTGCCGGACGGGCTGAGGCTCGGCTACAGCACGTACGACGACCTGCTCGGTCACCTGCGAACGCTCGAGCGCCGGGTGGCACCGATTCCATCTGACATCGCGGAGTCCTATAGCGTCGAGCGAGTCATGAAGCGTTTCGACGAGGTCTTCCTGAGCTAGCCGGTGAAGCTCGTGATGACACTCGTGGTCCGCGACGAGGCCGATATCGTCGACGCGCAGCTGGCGTACCATCTGAACGCTGGCGTCGACTTCGTGCTCGCGACCGACCACGACTCCTCCGACGGGACGACGGAGATCCTCGAGTCGTACGCGCGGGACGGCTACCTCAGCCTGGACCGCGTCCAGGGGGACGTCCGTGAGAGCGAATGGCGGACGAGGATGGCACGCACGGCGGCGACGGAGCACGCGGCGGACTGGGTGATCAACACCGACGCCGACGAGTTTTGGCTGCCGCGCACCGGCACGCTGAAGGAAACCTTCGCGGCGATTCCCGAGCGGGTCGGGATCGTCTGGGCGCTGACATGCCACTTCGTCCCGCGACCGGATGACGGCGCGCTGTTCGCCGAGCGGATGACCGCGCGGTACGCGTCGCAGACGGCGCTCAACGACCCCACCAGCCCCTATCGGCCACACGCGAAAGCAGCGCATCGAGCGGATCCCGACGTCGTCGTCTGGTTCGGTTCGCATCGAATCGAGAGCTCGAGGCTGGCGCCGCTCGCGGCATGGCATCCGGCGGATGTCTTCCATTTTCCATTCCGGAGCCTCGAGCAGTACGAGCGCAAGAACGTGCGCCGCGCGCGCGGCGACAAGCCGCTCGGGCAGTACGTGAAGGGCCTTCAGGCTCGGGAGGGCGGCCGGATCGCCGACGTCTACCGCATGCTTGTCATCGGCGACGAGAAGGTCGAAGCCGGTGTCGCGGCGGGCTCGCTCGTCGTGGACACGCGCCTCCGGGACGTTTTGCGGTCGATTCGTCTCGACGACGGTCTTTTTCGCGTTCCGGCAAGCGACGGAGCGACGGGCCTTGCAGCAGCGACGGACCGCGAACGAGGACGCTTCGCGCGCGACGAGGCTGCGCTCCGGGACGCCGACCTCGTGCGGGTCGTGCGCAGGCTCGACGACCTCCGCGTCCGGTTGGAGAGCGTGGAAGCGCGAGCCTCGAAGGCGCGGGCGTGAAGCTTGCCTTGACCCTGCTCGTGCGGGACGAGCTCGACGTCGTCGAGGCGCACCTCGCGTTCCATCTGGCTGCCGGGGTGGACGTTGTGATCGCGACCGACCATCGATCGGTAGACGGGACCTCGGACGTGCTCGACCGGTACGCGAAGCGCAAGTACGTGCATGTGATCCGGCGGGAGGAAGACGCGATCCAGCAGAGCAAGTGGGTGACGCAGATGGCCCGGCTCGCGGCGACGGAGCACGGTGCGGATTGGGTGATCAACTCGGATGCGGATGAGTTCTGGTGGCCACGTGAGGGCTCCCTCAAGGACGTGCTCGCGGCCGTACCGGCCGAATACGGGGTGGTCTACGGCGTCTCGCGTGTCTTCGTGCCGCGGCCCGGCGACGACTGGTTCGCAGAGCGGATGACGACGCGCCTCGCGCTGCCGGCGCCGATCAACGACACGGCGACGCCGTACCGGCACGTGGCCAAGGTTGCGCACCGAGCGGACGCCCGCGCAACGGTTCGCCAGGGAAACCACCGCGTCGCGGGCCTGGCATACGCGGATCTGCGAGGCTGGTCGCCGCTCGAGGTCCTGCACTTTCCACTGCGCTCGCCACAGCAGTCGTCGGGAAAACACGAGAAGACGTGGACGGCGTGGCGCGTGAATCTCCGCGGCGATCTGATGCGCGCCCGGCGGGGATTCGAGGCGGGCCGTCCGGCGGCATTCTACGATCGTGCGGTCGTCGACGACGCGATGGTCAGGCGCGGCCTCGCCGACGGCTCGCTCGTCGACGACACGCGTCTTCGTGATGCTTTCCGCATTCTTCGAGACGACTCCGGGACGTTCGTCGATCCCGGGGTTGGCGAGGAGCGGCTGCAATTCACGAGCTCGTTCAGAGACGACGCCTCGCGGGCGCTCGATGCCGCCGTTCTCGTCGAGGCGGACGGCGTGAGGCTGCGGCGCCGGCTGGACGAGCTCGCGGCACGCATCGACCGGCGAGCAGGAGGCGCGGTGTACGGTTCCGCACGCCGATGAAGCTCGTCATGACGTTGCTCGTCGACGACGCGGCGGACGTCGTCGACGCACAGATCGCCTATCACCTGAACGCCGGTGTCGACCTCGTCCTCGCCGCCGGGCCGGCAGCTGCGTCGACGGAGATCCTCGACCGATACGAACGAGATGGAGCCCTGCGCTTCCTTCGTCGGGCGGAGGACGACCTGCACACGCTGATGGCGCGCGAGGCCGCGACGAAACACGGTGCGGACTGGGTGATCAACGTGCGCCCCGGCGAGTTCTGGTGGCCGCGAGCGGAGAGCCTGAAAGACGTTCTCGCGGCGATCCCGCCCCGCTACACGATCGTCCAGGGTTTGCTCAGGCAGTTCGAGCCTCGAGCCGGCGCCGACGACTCCTTCGCCGAGCGGATGACCCAGCGTCGCTCGCTGCAGAATGCAACGGACGCGGGTCCCGCTCTGCTTCGACCGGTGCATCGTGCCGATCCGACCGCGGTGGTCGAGGCGGACGGCACCGTGCGCATCGCCCGAAGCGTTCCGTTGCGTGCGTGGTATCCGCTCGAGGTCTTGCATTTCCCGGCAACGGCCGCGGACGGCAGCACGGGCGAAGGCGAGCTCGTCGTCGATACGCGCCTCCGCGATGCACTGCGTACGTTGCGCGATCCCGGCACACGCCTCACGTTCTCGACGCCGGACATCGTCGACGACGCGGCGTACGCCGTCGAATGCGCTGCGGTAGGCGAGGTCGACCTCCCCGGCCTCGAGGCGTACATCTCGGAGCTCGAACAACGAGTTGCCTGGCTCGAGCAGCGATTCTGGCCTCGGATGCTTCGGCAGCTCACACGCCTCGCGCGCCGCTAGTCGCGCGTGCGCACACGAACAGTCTCGCTCTCGGTCGTAGCGCTCACCGTCGTCGCGGGAGTATTGCGCTTCGCCACGCTCGGCCGCCAGAGCTTCTGGGTGGACGAGCTCGTGACGGTGTCGCTCCTGCATCACGGCTTCGACAGCATGCTCGACCGGATTCCCGGCAGCGAGTCGACGCCGTACGCCTACTACGTCCTCGCGTGGCCGTGGACGCGGATCTTCGGCTTCGGCGAGGCCGGATTGCGCTCGCTCTCGGCGCTTGTCGGCACTGCGATGGTGCCGGTCGCCTACGGGGCTGCCGCGACGCTCGTCTCGCGCCGCGCGGGCGTGATCGCGGCAGCGCTCGTCGCCGTCAACCCCTTTCTCGTGTGGTACTCGCAGGAGGCGCGTTCGTACGCCCTCTTTGCGTTCTTCGCCGCGCTCACGGTTCTCTTCTTTGCGAGCGCCGTGCGCGGCGAGCGCCTTTCGCTCGCGGGTTGGGCAATCAGCTCTTCGCTCGCGATCGCGACGCACTACTTCGCGATCTTCGTCGTCGTTCCGGAAGCATTGTGGTTGCTGGCACGCTCGCCGAGGCGGCGTCCGATCCTGGTTGCGTCAGCATTGCCTGTGGCCCTGCTGATTGCACACGTGCCGCTGATCCTCGACCAGCGCCATCACGGGGAGACGATCCGCCAGTCGCGGCTCGCGTCGAGGATCGCGGGGATCCCGAAGGACCTGGTCGTCGGCTACAGCTTTCCCGCAGAGCTCGCCGGGAGCATCGCAGCGGCCCTCCTCGTTGCCGTGGGTCTCGTCCTGCTTTTCAGGCGTGCGGCGTCCGTGCCTCCCGGTGCGTGGGCGGCGGGCGCGATCGCCGCGTTCTCGCTTGTCGTTCCGCTGATGCTGGTTGCTTTCGGCGCTGACTACGTCATCGCGCGGAACGTAATCGCTGCGATCGTGCCCGCCGCCGTCTGCCTCGCCGGCGGCTACGCGGCGAATCGGGCCGGGCTCTCGGCGTCCGTCGTCCTGTGCGGCCTCTCGCTCGCGATCTCCGTCTCCGTCGGCGTGGACGCCCGCTACGGGCGAACGGACTGGCGTGGCGCTGCCCGCCAACTCGGACCCGCGAACGTGGAGCGCGCAATTGTCGTCACGCCCGACATCGAGCGTGAGCTCTGGCGGCTGTACCTTCCCGCTCTGCGCTCGCCCCAGACGACGAGTGTGCGCGTCGGCGAGATCGTGGTGATCGGGCTGGCGACGCAGGGCGGGTTCTCGGCCAGAGCTGTGGTGCCGCCCGACACGCCTCCCCGGCCGCCGCCGCCCGGCTTTCGGCTTGCAGCGACCGAGCACACTCCGACCCTGACCCTCGTTCGCTACCGGTCGCGCTCGACGGCGGTGCGCGTCTCGCTCCCGCAACTTGCCGAACTCAGGCTCGTGCCGCTCCAGGCGGCGGTCTTCCTGCAAGGACCGGCCCGTGCTCCGTGACGGTCGCTAGCATCGGCGTGTCGTGACCGAGACCGAGCTCGAGGTTCCCGAGAGAACAGCGCAGCCGCAGGCCGCCGGCCAGGCACCAGCGCGCATGGAGACGGACACGCGATCGCAGCGCGTCTTCGTCATCCGCCCCGCGCCGCGCTGGCCGCATCTCGATTTTGGCGAGCTCTGGCACTTCCGAGAGCTGCTCGCGACGTTCGTCTGGCGCGACATCAAGGTGCGGTACAAGCAGACCCTGCTAGGCGTCTTCTGGGCGATCCTCGTTCCGGTCTTCACGGCCGCCATCTACGTCATCGTCTTCGGCAAGTTCGCGAAGTTTCCGGCCGGCAAGACACCGTACGCGCTCGTCGTCCTCGGCGGGCTGCTTCCGTTGCAGTACTTCACGAGCTCGCTCACCAACTCGAGCATCAGCCTCGTTGCGAACGCCGGGCTCGTGACCAAGGTGTACTTCCCACGCGTGCTGCTTCCCCTCGCGGCCGTGCTCGTGCCCCTGGTCGACCTTGTGATCGCGATGGGCATCCTCGTTGGGCTGATGGCCTGGTACGGCACGTGGCCCGTAGGAGCGGAGGTCCTGCTCGCGCCGGCGTTCCTCGGGCTCGCTCTCCTCGCCGCGCTCGGGGCGGGCTTTCTCCTGTCCGCCGTCAATGTCAGGTATCGCGATGTGCCCTACGCGATCCCGGTGTTTCTCCAAGTGCTTCCGCTCGTGTCGGCCGTCCCGTACGCCTTCAACGAGATCCCCGAGAAGTGGCAATGGCTCCTCTCAATCAACCCGATGACGGCTGTGGTCACCGGCTGGCGGTGGACAATCCTGGGTGCCGCCCCTCCCGATCCTGCGAAGTTGGCCGTCAGCGTGGCGGTCACCGGGATCCTCGTTCTCGTGGGCCTGACCTACTTTCGATCGTCCGAGCCGAAGTTCGCGGACACCATCTGATGGCTGCCGCGATCACAGCGGACGGCCTGTCGAAGCGCTACCGCATCGGCGAGCTCCAGGCTCGTTACGGCACGCTTCGCGATTCGATCGCGAGCACAGCGCGTCGGGTCACCCACCGTGATGCTCGCCGTCACGAGGAGATCTGGGCGTTGAACGACGTGTCGTTCGAGGTTGCCGAGGGCGAGGTCCTCGGCGTCATCGGGCGGAACGGCGCCGGCAAGTCGACGTTGCTCAAGATCCTGACGCGAATCACGACTCCCACGAAGGGCCGCGCCACCATCGTCGGACGAGTCGGCAGCCTGCTCGAGGTCGGCACGGGATTTCACCCTGAGCTCACAGGACGCGAGAACGTCTTCCTGAACGGTTCCGTACTCGGGATGAAACGGCGCGAGATCGCGAAGAAGTTTCCCCAGATCGTGGAGTTCGCGGGCGTCGAGAAGTTCATCGACACGCCGGTCAAGCGCTACTCCAGCGGAATGTCGGTGCGCCTCGCGTTCGCGGTTGCAGCGCACCTCGAGCCGGAGATTCTCCTCGTCGACGAGGTGCTGGCGGTCGGCGACGCAGAGTTCCAGCGCCGCTGTCTCGGGCGGATGGAGGACCTCGGGGAGTCTGGACGTACGGTTCTCTTCGTCTCTCACAACATGCTGGCGGTCGGGCAGCTCTGTGACCGGGTGATGCTGCTGGACGGCGGGCGGATTGTGCGGGAAGGGCCGAGTGGCGATGTCGTCGCGCACTACCTCCAGTCCGAGCACGGGACAGGCGCGCGACGCTCGTGGCCGGCGGACGAGGCTCCGGGAGACGACCTCGTGCGGCTGTACGAGGTCCGGGCCGTGCAGGACGGGGAGATCGCGCCCGCGGTCGACGTTCGCCGCCCGGTTGGGATCGAAATCACCTTCCGGGTCCTCAGGGACGGCGTCCCACTCGTCCCGAAGATCAAGGTCCGCGACCAACAGGGGAATGTGGCGTTCAACGCGATGGACACGAGCGAACGCTGGCACGAGCCGAGCCCGCCCGGCGGCTACGTCGCAACCGCCTGGATTCCGGCCAACCTGCTCAACGAAGGGCTCACTACCGTCGACGTCGGCGTCTTCTCCCTGGACGCGCCAAAGCTGCGTCCTCATACAGGCGCCTACGATGCCGTCTCTTTCCACGTGCAGGATCCGGGCGAGGGCGACTCGGCGCGCGGTCTCTTCACGGGCCAGTGGCACGGCGTGGTGCGGCCAATGGTCGATTGGACCTGCGAAGAGCGCTAGCGGTCCCGTTTCGTGCAGATCGTCGGGATCGCGCTCGTTCGCAACGAGGACGTCTTCGTGGAGCAGGCGATCCGCAACATCGCCGAATTCTGTGACCGGATCCACGCGGTCGACCACGTCTCGACCGACGGGACCTGGGACATGCTCCGCGCGCTCGAGCGCGAGTATGACCACATCGATGCACGGCGCGTGCCTCACGCGGGCGACTCGCACAAGCTGGTCGAGCCGTATGCCGGAACGAAGACATGGGTGTTCGGTGTCGACGGCGACGAGCTCTATGACCCGGAGCGGCTGGCCCGCTTTCGCGAAGACCTTTCCGCCGGCGCATACGACCGAGCGTTCAAGGTCGCGTCCAATGTTCTGAACTGTGTTGGGCTCGACCGCGACGGAGAGACAGCGTCGGGCTACCTCTCGCCGCCGTCACGGTCGATCACGAAGCTCTACAACTTCGCGGCGATCGACTCGTGGGCCGGCGATGGTGCGGAACGGCTGCACGGTGGAACGATCGCCTTTCGGCCGGGCTATGACGAACGAGCGGTCGACAACATCGGCGAGCGCGTTTCGTGGGACGAGAGCCCGCTGCGCTGCCTGCACGTCTGCTTCCTCCGGCGCTCGACCGTCGATCCGGAGCCGAGCGGGTCGCCGGCCGGCCGTCCGATCCTGGAGGAGACGACGCTGCACGACCGGAGCTGGCGCGGCGCTCTCAAAAGGCGCCTGCGCGGCCGCACGCCGCCGGCTGTCTCCGAGTGGAAGCGTGAGAAGTACATGCGCGGCGACCTCGTTACGGTCGACGCGTCGCCGTTCCTCGGCCGCCGTTAGTCGAGCGCGAAGCGCTGCGCGGGGCCGAGCCCGTTCTCGGCGCCGGCGCGGACGGAGTAATTCCGCTCCGTGAGCGACGCGAGCGATGCCGGTGAGGAATACGTGACCGTTGCGAGGACGCGCGGCTTGGCCTTGGCGAAGCCCCCGCGGTGGAAGCCGCACGTGTTGCAGAAGATGAGTGTCGCCTTTGGCGCGGTGAAGCTCACTGCACGGTCGGCGACCTTCGCCGCGAACTCCTCGTCGGGCGGGTAGTTGTCGCCAAGCGGCCGCCATGGCCACAGGTGGTCGAGCTCGCTGCCGGGAGCGGTGCGCGGCACGTATTCGAACGGGCCAGTCTCCTCGTCGACGTCGACGAGATAGAGGAACGCCTTCAGCAGATGCCGGTCGTTGAAGTCGCGGTGCCAGCGCTGCGAGGAACGCCGCTCCCCTTCGGCGACGGGCGGCGTGTACCAGACGTCGACGTACTCGAGCTTGGCCCACATGCCTAGGTACGTGTTCGCGATGTCCAGCAGGCGCCGGTTGAGTCCGAGCCGGAGCCACGGGTCCTCGGGGCCGAGCTCGACGTCGTAGGCGTACTTGCGGACCACGAACTCCTTGCCCTCCCGTCGACGCAACGCGGATTCGCCGCCCTCGCGCTCCCGCGCCAGCTCCTGTTCGGTCTCCGACACGAAGCGTGTCGACGCCGTGTCCAGCTCACTCCACGCGTCCTGCTCGAGGACGAGCTCCGAAAACGGCACCGTCGCGTAGCCCTCATCCCGCAGCTGGTGCACGATTCGCGCCTGGACTGCGTCGAGCGCGGGCCGTTCCTGCGTGTAGCGCCGGCGCGCAGCACGGTTCCCGAGCAGATGGTCGTGCAGCTCGTAGGTCGCGACGATGCCGCGGCGCTCGACTGCGGAGGCGACGCGGTGGGCTCGGGCGGCCAGGCGTGTCCGCTTCCGGTGCATCGGCGGCAACCTTAGCGGCCGCGTCCCTCTACGGTGTCGCCCATGGCCTTGAAGGTTTTCTATGCCTACCGGGATGCGCCGGAGCGGCGGGCCGCGCTCGCCCTCGCGCGCGACGACCCCGAGCGCTATCGGCTCTTCGGCCTCGACCAGCTCGCCGATCACGGCGCCGAGATCCGTCACAATCTCGAGCGCGGGGGACCGCCTGCGCCGTGGGCGCGTGTCGCAGGAACCACTCTCAACGCGGCGCTCTACCGAGCAGGAGGGTATGGCGGCGACTTCACCTCCGTCCTCGCCTCGCGGCGGGAGTTGAACGCGGCCGACGTGGTCCTCTCGACGGTCGACACCGTTGGGATCCCGCTGATCCTGCTCAAGCGCGCAGGCCTCGTCCGCTCGCCGATCGTGTACATCGCCGTCGGTCTGCCCGAGCGCTTCGTGCAGCTACGCGGCGAGCGCCTGCAGCGGTTGTACAGGCGCGCGTTTCGCGGGACCGAGGCGATCCTCGCGTACTCGGCGGCGGAAGCGGACCGGATCCGGAGCTGGCTCGGTCCCGGCTCGCCGCCCGTCCTCTTCGTGCCGTTCGGCGTCGACGTGAATGCGTTCCGGCCCTCGCGCGAGCGCGCACCCGATGTCGACGTCATCTCCGTCGGCGCCGATCCGCGGCGCGACTTCGATCTCCTGCGGGCGATCGCGTCTCGTCACGGTGAGCTGAGCTTCCGGATCGTGGCGTCGGCCGATCGTGCGCGCGAGCTCGGAAGCCTCCCTCCGAACATGTCGATCGAGACGGATCTGTCGCTCACGCAGGTGCGAGATCGAATCGCTGGCGCCCGTGTCGTCGCTCTGCCTGTCCGCGACAACAGCTATTCCGGCGCGACGACGGTGCTGCTGCAGTCGATGGCGATGGCGAAGCCGGTCGTCGTCTCGCGCACCGAGGCGATCGCGCAAGGTTACGAGCTCGAGGACGGCGTCAATTGCCGCCTCGTCCCTCCCGGCGACGTCGATGCGCTCGAGCGAGCCGTCGTCGACGTGATAACGGG
>JBASRJ010000097.1:0-1664 GCA_049273785.1 Gaiellaceae bacterium
CACCCGGCTCATCCGCTCGAGCATCGCGGCGAAGCCGGCCGCCGGCGGCGGGAACAGACCGCGGCCGGCGTCCAGCTCGAGCTCGAGGCGCCGACCCGACATGAACGTGGCGGCGTTCGGCCCGACCATCCGCGCCGTCATGACGACTTCGTACCCCTCCCGCGAGACCTCGAACGACTTCACGAAGCGGACGCCTTCGAGCGGCAGGTCGGCCTGGAAGGTCGCGATCCGGGCGCGCTCGTCCTCGCCGAGCTCGGCGGTGAAGCGCAGGCGCTGCAGATCCACCGGCGGATCCAGGTCGCGAATGATCAGCCGAATCACGGCCGGAAGGTCTTCGCCGGCGAAGCGCACGGACTTCCCGGAGTCGGTGTCGGCACGCGCGCAGAACGGATGGCAGGCCCGCCACACGACGGGGTTGGCGCCGTCGAGCGCGATCACGAGGTCCAAGCGATCGGCCGTCACGCGGACGCTTCCACCTCGCGCCTCGTCGGCAGAGACGGGCGCGGCCACGGACATCGCGCACAGGAGAAGCGCTCCGAGAGGACGCGCCCTCATCGGTAGAACCGGCTCATCTCCTGCATCGCGGCGCGCAGAGCGTCGCGGGGTGGCGTCTGGGTGCGCGAGAGGCGATAGTCCTGGCCGCGGACTTCGTAGCCGGCCGGAAAGACGACCGTCACGCGCTCGGGCTCGACCACGGCGAATTCGCGGTAGCTGGCGACGACGAGCCAACTCCACTGGGCCTCCGAAAAGAGGCTGGACCCGCTCGCGTAGTCGGACGGCGGATTCGCGCACCCGAACAGCTCGGTGAGCAGGGTCGGCGCGATGTCGTTGTGGGACGTCCGGCGCGCGACCCGCCCGGGCGAGCGTCCAGGCCAGCGCACCACGAGCGGCGTGTGCATCTGCTCTTCGCTGTAGGCAGTACCGTGGCCCTTGAAGCCGAGCCTGTTCTCGTCGAACTCGATCCCGTGATCGGACGTGACGATGACGATGGTTTGGTCGAGGAGCTTCCGGCGCTCCAGATCGTCGAGCACGCGCCCCAGGAGGGAATCGACGTAGTGCACGGCGGTCAGATACAGCGTGTTTCGGGAACGCAGTTGCTCTGACGCGCGCACGGGGGCCGGAGTGGTCGGGTGATAGTCCAGGGGCGGCTCGACCGAGACGGCGGCGTTGTAGTACAGGAAACCGAAAAAGGGATGCGACGGGCCTCGCTTGCCGAGCCAATCGATCCACTCGTCGGTCAGCACCCGATCTCTCCCGCTCGACCCGTCGCCCGAGGAGGTCTCCATGCGCAGGTTGGGTACGCGCGCGAAGGCCGTGCGATCGAGGTCGACCAGGCGGTAAATGGGCGAGCTGGCGAATATCCCGAGCTCGTAGCCGTGCTGGCGGATCACGTCCATCAGCACCGGGGGCCGAGCGCGGCTCGCGAACGCGTCGAAGTACGTCGCGGGGATCGCGTAGAACAGGGAGAACATCCCGGCCCGCGACCCGTTGCCGCCGCTGTAGTGCCGGTCGAACTGGATCGCGCCGCGCGCGAGCTCGGAGAGCCGCGGCGCGACCTCGGGCGTCAAAGCGTCGGCGCGCATGGCGTCGATCACGACGAGCAACACGTTGAGCTTGGGCGCGCGAGCCTCGCACCGCATCGGGGCCAGCGGATAGTTCAGCTC
>JBASRJ010000113.1:0-2315 GCA_049273785.1 Gaiellaceae bacterium
GGAACTAAGCTCGGTGCGTGGCGGCCTTTCGGCTGACGGCTGGCGCGTTCACCGTCGTCGCTCTCTCGTTCGGCGGTCCAGCGTCCGCGCGCACGTCGACGCTGCCACCGTTCCCGCGCATCGCGCCGTCGTGCGCGCGGGCCGACTTCCGATCACAGGGCGGGACGATTCGCGCCCTGCTCTGTCTTCCCGCAGGCCCTCAGCCGGCCCCCGGCGTGGTCGTGTTGCACGGGTGCGGCGGCTTCGGAACGCTCGACCAGATCCTTGCTCGCGAGCTCCCGATGCACGGGATCGCGACGTTCTACGTCGACTACTTCGGGTTGACTCCGGCGCCAGGCCGGCGCGGGTTCTGCAACGCGCACGGCTCCGTCAAACGTGCGTTCTCCACCTGGCAACGCATCGTCGTCGACGCGTCCCGGGCACTGCGGCAGGAATCCGGTCTCGATCCCGCGCGCGTCGGCGCGGTCGGCTGGTCGCTCGGCGCCGGGCTCGCACTCGTCACGGCCGAGTACGGCGACCGGCCTGTCGGGAGCACGCCGCCGCGCACACGACCGTTCCGCGCGCTCGCGCTCTTCTCGACCGCGGCGTTCGAGCCGATCCTCGCGCACGTTGCGCGGCTACCGCCGACGCTCGTCCTCTCCGGAGGGAGCGGCGACGTCATCCCACCCGCCGATGCGATCGCGCTCTATCGCGCGCTTCGACGTGCGCACGTGCCTGCGAGCCTCTTCGTCTATCCCCACGGAAACCACCAGTGGAAAGGGGCCCAGGGCGCCGCCGGTGAGCGCCACGCGGTTGCCTTCCTCAGGCGGTACCTCGGCTAGCCGCTTCCAACGCCGGACCGATTCAATGCGGTCGACGTGCACCGTCTCACCACGCTCTCGATGCTGGTGGTCGTGATCCCGGTGTTCCACTGGTCGGTGGGACCGGTGCCTGCGCCGGTGCGCGCGGAGCTCACCGGGCCCTTCTGGCACCGTGGTTGTCCCGTAGCGCTCTCGCAGCTGCGTGTGCTCACCGTGTCGTACTGGTCGTTCGACAACCGGGTGCACACAGGGCAGCTCGTCGTCAACCAGCGCGTCGCGAAGCCATTGGCGCGCGTGTTCAACAAGCTGTACGCGCGGCGCTTCCCCATCCGCCACATGCAGCTCGCCGACGCGTACGGGCCGAAGCGCGTGCGGCCGGCGGACAAGGACGTCAGCGATGCGTTCGAGTGCCGACAGGCCGTGGCATCGCCGTGCTCGGGAACGACGCACACCGGCACGGGCAGCTGGTCCGAGCATGCGTACGGCGAGGCGGTGGATCTGAACCCGGTCGAGAACCCATACGTCGGCTGTGGACAGACGCGCGAGAAAGCGAGCCGGCCGTATCTCGATCGCTCCCGGCTACGTCCCGGGATGGTCACGCCACGGGTCGTCGCGGCCTTTCGGTCGATCGGCTGGGGCTGGGGCGGCGACTGGAGCGGCTCGACGAAGGACTACATGCACTTCTCGGCGTCCGGCCACTGAGGGCCTCTGGCCAACGTCAAGACTCAGCTGGCAAGTCACTCGCGAGCTCCGGCGAGCTTGCCGGAGCTAGGCAACGACCCTGTAGACCTCGAACACCTCCGCGTAGTCGCGGTTGACGTTGATGCCGTGCGTGCGCGCGACGTTGCGGATGTAGTCGGGATCCGAGTAGCGACGGTGCTGCTGTGACGCGTACTTCGAGAGCGCTGCGATCTTCCTGTCGATGTGCGACTGCTCGAGCGACACGTACGCCTGGTAGGCGAAGTCGAAGTTGTTCCACGGAATCTCGTAGCCGAGGATCGTCGTTCGCTTGAACGCACGCAGGCCCTCCGCCGCGATCACCTGATGGTCCTGGTGGATGTCGTGCAGCGACGGCTGGAAGACCGCGTCCGGATGCCAGTCCTCCCACAGTGCGACGAGCGCCTCGAGGATGTCCTGGCGATGGTCCGGGAAGGTGCGCACGTCGAAGTCGTGCACCGTCAGGTTGCCGTCGGGGATGCCGAGCTCGGCCGTCGCCTCCTTCACCTCTTGGGCGAGCGTGTCCGGAGGGAACCCTGCCGGGAGCGACCGAGTCGCGATCGAGAACGCGACATAGCGGACGTCGGCCCCGCTTTCGACCAGCCGCGCCATCGTTCCACCGCACCCGAACTCGCCGTCGTCCGTGTGCGGGGCGAGCACCAGCACCCGTTCCCACGCTCCGATCACAGCGCGGTTCATATCATCGCGACGAGCCATGACCGACGTTGCGGCGATTCTCGGAGCGCTCGGCGCCGTTGCTGTCCTGATCGCAGGACGGCGAGTCGTGCTGCTCGGAGG
>JBASRJ010000335.1:0-4143 GCA_049273785.1 Gaiellaceae bacterium
CCGGAGAGCAGCAGCACGCCGATCACGAGCGCCAGCACGCCGAGGATCGTCGTCCCCGTCGTACCGAGGAGCAGCCCGAAGATGTTTCCGAGCCCCCGTCCGACGGCACCGCCGTGCGCGTCGCCCAGCATCGTGAGCAGTCCGAAGCACGTCACGGCGATGCCCGTGCGGAACGGGCGAACATCGACGAGCTCGCTGCGCGAGACCATCAGGGCACCGACGATCAGGAAGGCGATCGGCGCGACGTATGCGGACCCGCCGATCACGGCCTTGAAGCCGTCGGCGATGCCTCCGCCAACCGTGCCGCCGTTCCAGCCCAGATAGAGAATCGAGGCGAGGAAGAGCCCGAGCCCGACGAGCCCGAGCCCGACGAGCTCGTGATGCTGCTCGCCCTTGACCTTGCCTCTGCGCTTCTTCCTGATCCGCGCGGGCAGGCGTGGGCGAAGCGAGCGCTTCTTCTTACGGCGCGCCATACGCGCCCTTTCGATGGCCCGGGAAGGCCTCCTTCTCTTTGTTCAAGCGGACTTGGCACGGATTAGCTACCAGCCGAACGACTATGCAACCTTTAATTGGAGAATGGGAAACGGCGCGGTCTTACCGGAGGATCTACGCGGTCTTGAAGCTGCGATCTACGACGAGTCCGTGCGGACGATCGGCGAGCAGAGCAAGCTCCTCGATAGTCTCCGCACTCGAGCCGGCACACTCTTGGCTGCGGCGAACATCGCGACGGCGTTTCTCGGCGGCCTTGCACTGACACGCACCCCAGCCGGTCATGTCGCGGGGGACACACATCTCCACGGGCTCGCATGGGTCGCCGTCGCCCTGTTTTGTGTGGCCTTCGGACTCTCATTAATCGTCTTGACGCCTTCTCGAAACTGGGTGTTCTGGCACCACCCCCACGATCTGCTCGGCGTCTATGTCGACCCTGGACCTCCCACGACGCTCTCCGAATTCCGGCGGACGATTGCCTATTACAACGGCACGCACTACAACCGCAACGGCAAGCGGCTGACCTGGCTCTTCGGGGCGTTTTCGGGGGCTACTCTCGCGCTGGGCGCAGAGGTAGTAATCTGGCTTGTGGTGCTAGCCCGATGAATCAGCGCAGTCCCGAGATTCCGCAGCCGCCGGCACCATCGAGGCCGGACACTGGGACGGGCGAAACGCGCTCGCCGTCGCGTTAGTTCATAAACGCTGCTCGTAGGCAGCGCAGAGCATCCCGAAGTACGTCGGCGCCTCGTACGAGAGGAATTCCCCTCGCCAGCCGTCGGCGAGGGCGCCGTGGAGCATCAGCAGCTGCCAGAAGCTGTCCGCTTTCGCCGACTCGACGAGCTCGGGGTCGATCTGCAGGAGATCTCCGAGGCGGTCGTTGCGCACGAGCTCGACGATTCGGTCGTCGTAGTCTTTCGACGCCGGGTCGAAGCCGTACGGGCCCTCCGCGTCGTGCGCGTGACCGTGATCGGCACTCGCGATCAGCGCGACGCGTTTGCCCGAGGCTTCAGCCGCCCCGGCGATCGCGGCGCCTGCGCGGACGTGCTCCTCGAACGGGCGGTCGCGCGCCGGGCTAGCGATCACCGCCGGCACCTGCGGATCCGCCCGCCCGCCCATTACCCACAGCGGTATGAGGGCGCCCCAGTCCATCGGCGCCGTCGCGGCGCCAGGATCGTTCGCGCCGAAGCTGGCGCCGACGACGGGGATCTGCGCGTCGTGCAGCGCGACAACCACCTCGGCCGCGAGCAGCAGGTCGACCGGGCACTCGAGGACGACGGACGGTGCGTCCCAGTCCGCGAGCGAGCCGGCAATCGTTCGCGCGAGGACGACGGCGAAGTGGCCATCGACATGGACGTTGTGCGGGGTCAGGACGATCGTCGCGTCCGGGTGGGCCCGGTCGAACCGGTGGCCGAGCTCCTCCATCGCCGCCTGGGTCGTTGCCGAGCCCGGGACCTCGGCCCCGGGAGCGTCGGGAACGGCAAGCGTGCCGTGCGGCGCGATCGCGGCAAAGACGAGGCTCATGCGAACGAGTTGAGCCGCTCGACGAGCAAGTCGAGGAAGGCGTCAGAGTCGATGTCGACACCGACGTGGCAGTTCGGCTCCCACCGAGCGCGGCGCCACAGGTCGACGAGCGTGCGGCCGCGGGACAGCTCCGACTCGGTCTCGATCTTGACGCCGCGTTCCAGTGTCTCGACGAGATTCGGATGCGACACGTGCGCGACGGCGACTGCGTCGTGGATCGGCGAGCCGTCCCAGCCGTACGCCTCCTTGTGGAAGGCGCCGTAGAACACGAGCAGCTCGCGCACCATCTCCCCCACTTTGCCTTCGAGCTGCGCCTTGTGCCTGTCGCCGAAGAGCGCCTTGTGCGTGACGTCGAGGCCGATCATCGTCACGTCGATCCCGCTCCCGAAGACGCGCACCGCCGCCTCCGGATCGCACCAGATGTTGAACTCCGCGGCCGGTGTGACGTTCCCCTCCGCGATTGCACCGCCCATCAGCACGATCCGCTCGGGCCGCGCGTCGGGATGGAGCGCGAGCAGGAGCGCGACGTTCGTCAGCGGCCCGGTCGGCACGAGCGTGACGGCGCCGTTGCGCTCGCGGATCCGGTCGGCAAGGAAGTCCGCGGCGTGCTGTGCCAGCGGGTCTCGCTGCGGCGGCGGGAGGTCGGGGCCGTCGAGCCCGGTCTCGCCGTGGACATACGCGGCCACGAAGGGCTCGCGGATCAGCGGGCGGTCGGCTCCGGCGGCGACCGGGATGTCGTTGCGGCCGACGAAGTCGAGGACGCGGATCGCGTTCGCGGTCGTCTTCTCGAGCGTCTGGTTACCAGCGACGGTCGTGACGCCCAGCAGCTCGAGCTCCGGGGAGGCCAGTGCCAGGAGGAGCGCGATCGCGTCGTCGTGGCCCGGGTCGCAGTCGAGCAGGATCGGCGTCGCCATCAGCTGCGGAGTATCGCGTCTACCTCGTCGGCGGTCGGCAGCGAGGGCTGCGCGCCGAAGCGGGACGCTGCGATCGCACCCGCGGCGCAGCCGCGACGCAGGGCTTCGTCGCGGTCGCGCCCCTCCAGCAAGGAGACGGCGATACAGGCCGTGAACGCGTCGCCTGCCGCCGTGCCGTCGACTGCTTTCACCTTTGGGGGCACGGCGCGCGCTATCTCCCTGCCGGCTTCGAATAACACCGCTCCCTCTTCGCCGAGGGTCACGGCGGCGAGCCGCGGCTGGACGCCGAGGGCGTCGTACTCGTACCGATTCGCGACGACGAGGTCTGCGCGCTCGACGACGTCGGCGGGCACGTCTCGGGCCGGCGCCGCGTTGAGACAGAAGAAGCCGGTGGACTCCGACGCAGCAGCCGCCACGGTCTCGATCGGGATTTCGAGCTGGCAAAGAACGCCGTCGTGCTCCCCGAGGTCGACGTCATCGGGTGTGAGGAGCGCGTTGGCTCCCGGCACGACGACGATCTGATTGTCGCCCGACTCGGCCACCAGGATGATTGCGATTCCGGTGTCGCCGCCGACATGGAAAATCGGCGACGTATCCACGCCGGCGCCTCCAAGCCGGCGAACGGCCAGGTCCGAGAGGCGATCGCTTCCGACACAACCGTTCATCCGCACGAGTGCACCGAGCTTTCGCGCGGCGACCGCCTGGTTTGCCCCCTTCCCACCGGAGATGTAGTCGAGGGTTGCATCCGTGACCGTCTCGCCGGGTCGCGGCAGCCGTTCGACACGCGCGACCAGGTCGACGTTGATGGAGCCGACGACGGTGAGTCGTGGCTTACGCGGCAAGCGCGCGCAAGTCCTCGACCGCGCGCTCGAGGTTCTCGCGGAGGTCGAAGAGGCCGGCCCAGAGCGAGGATCGATCCGGCACCGCCTCGATCCGAGCCATGTCCGCGAGGCCCTGGAGCGCGCGCACGAGCACCGCGAGCTCGAGGTACGCCTGCGCGACGCGGATCGGGGATGCGGCCACGCCTGCGCGCTTCAGCACGGGCGCCCACTCGATCAGCTCGCCGGCGCCCGGGCCGCCGTACCACGAACGCCCCTCAGCCTGGTCGGCCTCGAGCTCCAGCAGATACCGGTCGAGAGGATGCTCGAGGCCGGCGAGCGCGGTCTCGACGCGGTCGGCCGCGTGGCGGAGCGCCGCCTGGCGTCCGCCTGGCGTGGAC
>JBASRJ010000142.1:0-7285 GCA_049273785.1 Gaiellaceae bacterium
CGCGCGACCCCGCCCTCTGCGCCTCGGCGATCCTCCAGTACGAGCCTTGGCTCGTGACGGACGCCGAGATCGACCCCCGCACGCTCACGAACCCGCTCGTCGTCGGCGAGCTCGGGCTCCGCTTCTACGCCGGTGCGCCCCTGACGACCGGGGACGGCTACAACCTCGGCACGCTCAACATCATCGACACCGAGCCGCGGGAAATAGACGCTCCCCAGGTTGCGACGCTCAAGGATCTGGCCGCGATCGTCGTCGACGAGCTGGAGCTCCGGCTCGCCGCCCGCAGGGAGGAGGAGAGCCTCGAACGGCTCAAGTCCGAGTTCGTGGCGACAGCCTCACACCAGCTCCGAAAGCCGCTCTGGGTAGGCATGGTAGACAAACCGTTCTTTCCGGCTCGCGCGAGGCTGAGCCGGAACTCCACTCGAAGGAGGTCGCGTGCTTCTTATAGCTCTGCTGTTGTTGCTGCTGATCGGCATCGTCGGCGGCATCGTCGTCACCAAGTTCCTGTTCTTCGTCCTGCTGATCGCGGCGCTGTTGGCCGTGATCGGCTTCTTCTCACGAAGCACGGCCTAGGAGAAAGGAGAGATCAATGGGTATCGGAGTCAGCCTGATCCTGATCGCGGTTGGGGCGGTGATGGCATGGGCCGTCCATGTCTCAACGCACGGCTTCAACATCCACACCGTCGGTTACATCTTGCTCGTTGTCGGCATCGTCGGCGGACTGCTGTCGATGATCTTCTGGTCGAGCTGGGCCGGCCCCGGCTACTTCACCCAGCGCGGCGATCGGCGACGCACTGTCATCGAGGAGTAGGCACTTAGACATGGGCTCGGGGCGCCTGACATCGGCGCCCCGACGACCTTTCCGTCTTCTGATCCGTTGAAGAGGTCCGTTGACGGGGTGGATCGATCCCGTCCCTGGACGAAGGAGACCTGGATGAGCATTCAAGCGCCCGACAAACCGGCTCCGGTCAAGAGAGCCGAAGCCGTCGGCGAGAAGGCCGGGCAGAGCAGAGCTTGCGAGTTGCTTGCCCGGGCGGGCTTCGTTGCGCGTGGCGTCATCTACGCCGTGATCGGGATCCTGGCCGTGAAGCTGGCGGTCGGCGCGGGCGGTAAGACGGAGAGTCAGAGCGGGGCGCTGAAGACGGTCGCGCATCAGCCGTTCGGGAAGGTGCTGCTGATCCTTGTTGCGGTCGGGTTGGCGGGCTATGCGCTGTCGCGGATTCTCCATGCTCTGCTCGGCCATGGCCCTGAGAAGTCGGACAGCGGCTTCGATCGGATCGCAGCCCTGGGAAGCGGGATCGCGTACGCAGGGATCTGCGCGGTCGCGGTCGAGATCCTTCTCGGCTCGGGTGGAGGCACCGGCTCTAGCAACGCGAACAAGACGGCCTCCGGAGTGTTCGGCTGGCCTGCAGGTACCTGGATCGTGGGCATCGCCGGTGCGGTGTTCATTGGCGTCGCGCTCTATCAGGGCTACCGGGGGATCAGCCGCGACTTCCTGGACGATTCGAAGACCGAGGAGATGAGCGCGGCGATCAGGAAGTGGATCGAGTGGGTCGGGACGGTCGGGCACCTCGCTCGCATGGTCGTCTTCGGCTTGGTCGGGGTCTTCTTGATCAAGGCGGCGATCGACTTCAACCCGAGCAATGCAGTTGGGCTCGATGGGGCGCTCGCCAAGTTGGCGCACCACGGGTACGGTCCAGTTCTGCTCGGAGTCGTCGCGGCTGGTCTCGTCGCGTTCGCGCTGTATTCCTTGAGCGACGCCCGCTACCGAAGGATCTGAGTAACAGGTGTTTGCGTCGGGCCGCGTCCGGGCGGGCGTTCGAGAGGCGTTGCTGTCGGCGGAGTGCTTTCTCGGCGAGGCGATCTCCGACCAGATCTGTCGCCACCACCGGCGGAGACTACGCCGCCGCGGCTGGGAGTACGCACTCGATAGCGACGGGGCCGGTTGGGCTACAGGCGAGCCTCCTCCGCGGTCGGGCAACGCGATTGAGGTTCTGATCGACGGGGGCGAGGCGCTGCCCGTGATCGCGAACGAGCTAACGGCGGCCCGGTCGCATGTGCACATCACCGGCTGGTTCTTCTCGCCGGACTTCGCGCTCGTCCGGGACAAGCGCCCAGTTGTGTTGCGCAACCTGCTGGCCGAGTTGGCCGAGCGCGTGGATGTGCGCGTGCTTGTCTGGGCCGGGGCGCCGTTACCGCTCTTTCGTCCCTCGCGGCGCGAGGTCAGACAGATGCGCGACGAGCTCACGAGGCACACCCGGATCAAGTGCAGCCTCGATGCGCGAGAGCGGCCGCTGCATTGTCACCACGAGAAGACGATCGTGATCGACGATCGCGTCGCTTTCGTTGGAGGCATCGATTTGACCTCACAAGCCGGCGACCGCTTCGACTCAGCCGAGCACCCGGCCCGGGCCGCAATCGGCTGGCACGACGTCTCCTCACGCATCGAAGGCCCTGCAGTCGTGGACGTCGCCGAGCACTTCCGCATGCGCTGGCACGAGATCGCCGGCGAATGCCTGCCACCCGTCGCCCAGCGCACCGATCCCGTCGGTGAGGTCGACCTGCAGATCGTGCGCACAGTGCCGGAGGGCGTCTATACCGCTGTTCCGAGCGGCGATTTCCGCATCCTGGAGTCGTACATGGGGGCGATCCGTCATGCACAGCGGTTCGTCTACCTCGAGAACCAGTTTCTTTGGTCGCCGGAGATCGCGCGCGTGCTTCGCGACAAGCTCGTCAACCCACCCACGTCGGACTTTCGGCTCCTGCTTGTGCTGCCTGCCAACCCGAAGAGCGGCAACGACGACACTCGCGGCACCCTGGCCGAGCTGATCGAGGCAGACGGCGACTGCGGACGGATCCTCGCCTGCGCGCTCTATGCCCGCTCGGGCGTGCGCGCTGACCCGATCTATGTCCACGCCAAGGTCGCGATCATCGATGACCACTGGCTGACCCTCGGCTCGGCGAACCTCAACGAGCACTCGCTCTTCAACGACACCGAGATGAATGTCGTCGCCCACGCCCCGGAGCTCGCTTTGCGAACCCGGCAGCGTCTCTGGGCAGAGCACCTCGAGCTCTTGGCCGACCAGATCCCAGCCGACCCGATACGGGCGATCGACGAGCTCTGGAAGCCGATCAGCAAGGAACAACTCGAGCGGCGCAGCTCCGGGCGGCCGCTCACGCACCGGCTCGTCCGCCTGCCACACGTGTCCCGACGCAGCCGGCGCATGCTCGGCCCAATCAACAGCGTCGTCGTCGACGGTTAGATCGACGTGGCCGCGCGTTCGAGCCGGGAGAGGTCGAGCTCGTGTTCGGCCGGCAGGAAGTGCGCCTTGGCGATCGTCGCCGCGCTCGCACTCGCGGGGTGCAACGGCGGAACGGTCGACAAGCATGCGCTGACCAAGGACGCATCGACGCTGGACTCGATCGCCTGCGAGGGCGCGCTGTTGGCCCACGACGTCGCGCGGGGGCGGACGACGACGTACTTCGCGCGAGAGCAGGCCGAAGAGCTGCATATCCAGTCGTCGAATTTCGCGGACGCGCTCTCCCGACGCAAGACCGTTCCGGGGATCGAGCTGAAGGTGCGGAAGAAGGCGAAGGACGCTGCGAAGCTCGCCACGACGCTGCAGCGGCTGCACGACCACCCGGCCGACCGCACGGTTGGCGCCGCCGTCGAACAGGCGCTCAAGAGGATGGGCAGCTGCCCGTGAGTAAGGTGCTCGGGCTCGCGCTTGGAATCCTGGCCGCGATCGGCGGCTTCGTCGACATCGGCGACCTCGTCTTCAATGTCTCGGCCGGCGCGACCTTCGGCTACGAGCTGATGTGGGTCGTCGTGATCGGCGTGGTCGGGATCATCGTCTACTCCGAGATGTGCGGCCGCGTCGCCGCCGTCTCGGGCAAGGCCGTGTTCGACGCGATCCGCGAACGCGTGGGCTTCAAGGCCGCCTTGGGTGCGCTGGTCGCGAGCGAGGTTGTCAACCTGATGACGCTCGCCGCCGAGGTCGGCGGCGTCGCGATCAGCTTGCAACTACTTTCCGGGCTTCCCTATCGCTGGCTGATCGTGCTCGCGATCGTCGCGCTGGCGGTGATCGTCTGGGTGACCTCGTTCGAGTGGTTGGAGCGGATCTTCGGCTACGGCGGACTCTGCTTACTCGTATTCGCGGTCGCCGCGGTCAAGCTCGGGCCCGACTGGGGCAAGGTCGGCAACGGCTTCCTGCCGCACCTCGCGCAGAACAGCAAGCTGCTGTACGCCTATTTCGCGATCGGGCTGCTGGGGGCGGCGATGACGCCGTACGAGGTCTACTTCTATTCTTCGGGTGGGGTCGAGGATCGGTGGTCGCCGAAGGACATCGGGCTGAACCGCGCGAACGCGATCATCGGCTACGGGCTCGGCGGCTTCCTCTCCTTCGCGCTGATGATCACCGGCGGAGCACTCTTTCTCGGCCACGGCATCTCCCCGGAGCATCTCGGCACGATCGCGCTCGGCGCCGAGAACCCGCTGGGGCGGATCGGCTTGCTGTTCGCGCTAGTCGGGATCTTGTTTGCGGTCGGCGGCGCCTCGATCGACACGGTCTTTTCGGGTGCGTACAACCTGGCGCAGTTCTGCGGCTGGGAATGGGGTCGCTACCGGCACCCGCGCGGAGCCCCGCGCTTCACCGTGACCTGGCTCGTCCTGCTCGCCTCGGCGCTCGCGATCGTCATGACGGGCGTCGACCCGGTGATGCTGACCGAGTACGCGGTCATCTTCTCCGTCGTTGCGCTGCCGCTCACCTATATCCCGATCCTCCTTGTCGCGAACGACAAGAGCTACATGGGCCGCTACGGCAACGGCCGGCTCGCGAACGGGCTCGGTCTGTTCTATCTCCTGGTGATCATGATCGTCGCGCTCACCGCCGTCCCATTGATGATCCTCACGAACGTGGGCCAGAATTGAGTAGCAGCGAGATCGACATCGGCCTGCAGGTGCTCGACCGCCAGCTGCTCGATAAGAACGGCCGCCGTTGCGGCAACGTCGACGACGTTGCGATCGAAGGCGGCGCGGGCGAGGTGCCGGAGGTCGTCGCGCTCCTCGTCGGCTCCGGCTACTGGGCGCAGCGCGCCGGTCTGATCGGCAAGCTCGCAGGCTGGATCGGCGGCGGCCGCCGCGTCCGTGTCGACTGGCGCGACGTGCGTAAGCTCGACTCTGGCGTCGAGCTGAAGCGCGAGGCAACCGAGCTTGGTCTCGGCCGCGGCGACGACCGCCTGCGCCCTTACCTCGACCGGATCCCCGGAGCCGGCCGGTGAGAACACTCTCCTCGCTCTTGCGACGGAAGGTCGTCACGGAATCCGGGCGTTCGCTCGGCCGCTGCCACGACCTCCGCGGCGAGCTCACCGCGACCAAGCTCCGTGTTACGGGCCTTTGCGTCGGACAAGGCGGCTGGCTCGAGCACGTCGGTATCCGCGGCCACGACGCCCACCAAACCATCCCTTGGAGCGCCGTCGTTCGCATCGACGGCAAGAGGATCATCGTCCGCGACGATACCTGACCCAGCGCGCTTACGAAGGCGACTCGCCTCCTGTCCTGTCCGACTGATCCACGCGTGCCGGTGCCGTCGAGTGGCCCGATCGCTAGTTCCGTCGTCGTGGGCGATCGCATCGAAACCGCTATCGCACAAGTCGGGGCGATTCGGAGCCTTCCCAGCGGCGTTTTCAACCTGAAGGCTCCATAAGGGGCTCCATACCTGCCCCACGTTCGAGAACCTGCAAGTCGATTCGAAACGAAAAGCGCCGTTATGCGGGGCTTTTGCAAAGCCCTCTGACGGACTCGAACCGTCGACCCCCTCCTTACCATGAACGTCTCAAGCAACCGGTCGCAGCCGGTGGCAACGGATTTCGCTTGTTTCCGCGGTTTACGGGCCTCGGCGATTTGCCACTAATTGCCACCCGTTGCAACCACGGGGCTCCATAAAGGCTCCATCCGCGTGTCGGCCACGTCGCCGCGTTTAGCGAGTCTGCCGAGGCTTCGATCGACTCGCTGGCTAGAGAACCTGGCTACCTGGAGCCGCGGCCCGGTCCGGGCACGAACTCGACCTCTTCGAGGCGCAGGTGGTCACTGCGCTTCGGGATGAGCGCGGCGATCACGGGCTTCTTGTCGCTCTTTGTGCGCGCGAGCATCGGCGGCTTCTTGCTGCAGTAAGCGTCGCCCCATTGCCGCAGGCCGACGAGCGCGACGTGAAGGTCGCGTCCCTTTCGGGTTAGGTGGTACTCGTACCGCTCCGGCCGTTCTTGATAGGGAACCCGCTCGAGGATTCCTTCGTCGACCAGCCAGCGAAGACGGTCGGCGAGAACCTTCCGCGCGATCCCGAGATTTCGTTGGAACTCGTCGAATCGACGCAGTCCCAGCAGAGCGTCCCGGATGATCAGCAGCGTCCATCGCTCACCGACCACCTCGAGGGCATGTGCGATCGAGCAGTCCTGGCCGTCGTAGGTGCGCTTGAGCATGCGTTCTAAGGATACTGGGTCAGTCTTGTGAAGTAACTGACGGGCTGGTAGGGTCGGTTCCTTCAAGGAACCTCCGTGGTTCCGAGGGAGCGAAGAGGCATGAAGCGCGTCGTCGTCGGTCACTACGGTGGCCCCGAGGTCTTGCAGGTGGTCGAGGAGGACGATCCCAGACCGGGTCCGGGGGAGGTGCGCGTCCGGGTTCTCGTCGCCGGTGTCTCGTTCAGCGATGCCCTACTGCGCGCGGGTACGTATCTCGGCGGCCCGAAGCCGCCGTTCACGCCCGGCTACGAGCTGGTCGGCGTCGTCGAGGAGCTCGGCCCGGGCTGCTCGAGGCTGCGAGTGGGAGATCGTGTCGCCGTTCTGACGGTGTGGGGCGCCGACGCGGAGCGTGTCTGCGTACGGGAGAGGTACGCGGTCGAGGTGCCCGAGGACCTCGACCCGGCGGAGGTCGTGAGCCTCGTCCTCCCCTACATGACCGCCTATCAGCTGCTTCATCGCGTGGCGAGGGTGACGAGCGGGGAGACGGTGCTCGTGCACGGCGCGGCCGGCAGGGTGGGCACCGCGGTCCTGGAGCTCGGAGCGCTGGCCGGGCTTCGCCTCTACGGGACTGCGTCAGCGCGCGACCGCGCCGCGGTCGAGCGGCTCGGCGCGGTCGCGATCGACTACCGCAACGAGGATTTCGTGGCGCGCGTGCGCGGACTCCCCGGGAAAGGCGTTGACGTTGTGCTCGACGGGCTCGGTGGCGCGATGTCGATTCGTTCGTTTCGCGCGCTGCGGTCGGGCGGAAGGCTTGTCGTGTTCGGCTATT
>JBASRJ010000144.1:0-2397 GCA_049273785.1 Gaiellaceae bacterium
CCGGGGCGCTCGCGGCAACCCTCGTCTCGCGCACGAAGTTCTCCCGCCGGTAGCCGAGCACGAGCTGGCCGTCCTCGACTCGTACCTCGTGCTGTCCCTTCTTCGCGAGCGCGTCCTTGACCTCGAACAGGTCCGCGAAGTCGGCTCCGACTTCGAGGAAGAGCTCGAGCTCGAGGGTCTCGGACGTGTGGTTGATGACCGTGAGATCCTCGTGGAACCCGTCGCCGACGGCGCGCTTTCGAAAGATCGAGAACGACGCGTCGTCGTACACGGTCCCGTGCGGCGGGGCGAGGAAGAACTGGACCGCGAAGTAGTCGACGTCGTCCGTCGACAGGACACGAGGCAGGTTTCCGTCGACGGTCAACCGCCAGCGCGAGAGGATGCGCGTGTCCTGGTGGAAGAGCCCGTGCGGCTGATCCGGCGAGCCCGCGATGTCCCCGCGCCGGTCGCTGACGACGAAGGTGTCGCCTTCGAGAACGCTGATCGACTCGCCGGTCACGGCCTGAGCTTCGATGATCGGATACGCGAGCGCAACCGGGATGAGGCAGGCCGCCCGCTTGAACTGGGAGGACGCTCGGCGCGCCGCCGTAGACTGATCTTCGATGGCCGTGTCCGCGGACCTGCGTGCCTGGATCTCGCTGCTCGAGCGCGAGGGCGAACTGGTTCGCGTCGGCGTTGAGGTCGATCCCGAGCTCGAGATCACCGAGATCACGGACCGCGCCGTCAAGGTCGGCGGGCCCGCGCTCCTCTTCGAGAACGTCAAGGGCTCAGACCGCCCACTCCTGATCAACCAGTTCGGCACCGAGCGGCGCATGTGCATGGCATTCGATGCGCCCTCGCTCGACGCCGTCGCTGAGCGCGTCTCCGACGTCCTCGAGATGCAGCCGCCGCAAGGTCTCGTCGAGAAGGTCCGCGGCCTGCAGAAGCTGAAGTCGATCGCTGACTCGCGGCCGCGGACTGTCCGGCGTGGCGCATGCCAGGAGATCGTCCTGACCGGCGACGATGCGACGCTGGACGCGCTGCCGATCCAGAAATGCTGGCCAGACGACGCCGCGCCGTTCATCACGCTCCCCGCGGTCATCACCCACGACCCGCGCGACGGCACGCGCAACGTCGGCATGTACCGGATGCAGAAGCTCGGCCCGCGCTCGACCGCCATGCACTGGCAGATCCACAAGGACGGCCGCGCGGACTACCTCGCGACCGACGGCAAGATCGAGGTTGCCGTCGCGCTCGGGCTCGACCCCGTGACGACGTACTCGGCGAGCGCGCCGCTGCCGAAACACGTCGACGAGCTGATGCTCGCCGGCTTCCTCCGCGGCGAGCCCGTCGAGCTCGTGCGCGCGAAGACCGTCGGCATCGACGTCCCGGCGAACGCAGAGATCGTCCTCGAGGGCTACATCGACAAGGACGAGGTGACCGACGAGGGGCCGTTCGGCGACCATACGGGCTACTACACGCCGCCGGAGCCCTTCCCCGTCTTCCACCTGACGGCGATCACGATGCGGCGGGACGCGATCTATCCGTCGATCGTCGTCGGCAAGCCGCCGGCGGAGGACGCCTGGCTCGGCAAGGCGACGGAGCGCATCTTCCTGCCGGCGATCAAGCTCACCGTCCCTGAGATCGTCGACTTCGACCTTCCCGTCGCCGGTGCGTTCCACAACTGCTGCATCGTCTCGATCCGCAAGGCGTATCCCGGCCACGCCCAGAAGGTCATGCACGCCATTTGGGGTCTCGGGATGCTGAGCCTCACGAAGGCAATCGTGGTCGTGGACGAGTGGGTGGACGTCCACGACTACGAGGAGGTCGTGTTCCGGATGGGCGCGAACGTCGACCCGAAGCGCGACGTTCTCATCACCGAAGGGCCGCTCGACCATCTCGACCATGCGCCGACGCTCCAGTTCTACGGCGGCAAGATCGGCATCGACGCCACCCACAAGAGCCCGGCGGAAGGGGCGCGCGAGTGGCCGCCTGAGATCGAAATGACCCCGGAGGTGAAAGAGCTCGTCGACAGGCGCTGGAACGAGTACGGGATCCAGCTCGACCCCTCTGCAGGGAACGGCCGAATCCGTCAGAGTCCCAGCCCGTTGCGCCGTTTGTTACGTCGTTGACACCCTGAATCCGACGGGGGTTGAATCCATCGTGGTGAGGCGGACAAGGGAGGCCGCGTAGTGGAGCCCGAGCACGGGGACCGGCCGCATTCTCCCGCTCCCACGCTCTACCCCGTCGGCTTCGCCGCGGGCATCGCGTGCGCGCTCGTCGGGCTGATCGTCAATCCGACGCTGATCGCGCCGATCGGCGGGGCGATCGCGATCGTCTTCGCGTTCCTCTGGGTGCGCGACGCGACGGCCGAGTATCGCGGGGTCCCCCAGCCGGTCGAGCCGGAGCGCCGGGAGG
>JBASRJ010000190.1:0-2648 GCA_049273785.1 Gaiellaceae bacterium
GTGTACGGAACCGTCAACGGCACGAGCGCCGCGGCCGCGCTCGTCGCCGGCGACGCGGCGCTCCTCGCACAGGCGCGCCCCGATCTCGACGCCGAGTCGCTCAAAGGGCTCCTCGTCGGCGCAGCGCGCCCGTTGCCGAACGATCCCGTCACCGCGCAGGGAGCCGGCCTGGTGGACGTCGGGGGCGCAGCTGCGACGGAGGTGACGGCGCTCCCCACGTCGCTTGCGCTCGGCCGCGCCACGAGCCCGCACTGGAGCACGCGACAGCAGATCCAGTTGAAGAACGTATCCATCCGCCGGTTGCGCCTGTCGGTTGCCGTCGACGTCGCGAGCGAGGGGGCGGCCGCGGTGCAGTTCACGATCCGGCCGAAGGAGTTCTTCCTCGGCTCCGGTCGCACGGTCAACGTTCACATCAGCGTGCGCGTCACGAGCGCGATCAACGGTGACGCTCCCGTTCAGGGCGTCCTCGTCGTCGAGCCCGCGGCTGGAAACGCGATTCGGATCCCCTGGGTGATGACGTTCGGTCTCTCGCCGCGCGCCGCGCTGACGGCGGTGCGTTTCTCGTCGCGCACGATCACGCCGTCCGACACGAAGCCCGTCCTGTTGAGCTTCGTTGCCGGAGCCGTGCCGCAGTCCAATGCCGGACAGGACGTCCGCCCGCTGACACGGCTCGACCTCGAACTCTGGAGCCCGGCCGGCGGTCGCATCGGTCTGCTCGCACGCATGCGCGACGTGCTGCCCGGCCGCTATTCGTACGGCGTCACCGGCCGCGACCCGTCGGGAGCGATCCTTCCTGCGGGCGATTACGTGCTCAAACTCGTCGCCTACCCGACCGACAACGGGCGTCCGACACTGCGGACGATCGGGTTCAGGATCAAGTAGGCTCTCCGCGCGGCCGGGCGAAAAACGTCCGATTTGCGCGGCAAAAGGAGCTCATGTGACCACGGTCGAAGCCCCCGTCTCTCACCTCCGCGAGAACCCGTACGAGATCGCGAAGCAGCAACTGCGCCGGGTAGCGGACACGTTCGCGATCGATCCGAACCTCGTCAACGTGCTGCAGCAGTGCAAGAAGGCGCTCGTCGTCTCCGTCCCCGTTGTCATGGACGACGGGGGGACGACGGTGTTCGAGGGCTATCGCGTCACGCACAACGTCGCGCGCGGCCCGTCGAAGGGCGGGATCCGGTACCACCCCGACGTGACGCTCGACGAGGTGAAGGCGCTTGCGATGTGGATGACGTGGAAGTGCGCGCTCTCGGGCATTCCGTTCGGCGGCGCGAAGGGCGGCGTCGTGTGCAACCCGAAGCGGATGAGCGAGGGCGAGTTGCAGCGCATGACGCGCCGCTTCACGAGCGAGATCATCAACGAGATCGGGCCCGAGCGGGACATCCCCGCACCGGACGTCGGCACCGACGGGCGCGTCATGGCGTGGATCTTCGACACGTATTCGATGAACAAGGGGCACTCGGTGCTCGGGGTCGTGACGGGGAAGCCGCTGACGATCGGCGGCTCGCTCGGACGTGAGGAGGCGACGGCGCGCGGCGCGCTCTACTGCGTGCGCGAGGCTGCGCGGAAGAAGCGGCTCCTGATCAACGAGACCAGGGTTGCCGTGCAGGGCTTCGGCAACGTGGGTTCATTCCTGGCCAAGTTCCTCGCCGAGGACGGCGCGACGGTCGTGGCGATCTCGGATTCCGTGACCGGCTTGTACAACCCGAACGGGATCGACGTCCAGGCCGCGCTGGCGCACAAGCGGGAGACCGGGTCCCTCACCGGCTTCCGCGGTGCCGAGGCGATCACGAACGAGGAGCTGCTGCTCCTCGACTGCGACGTGCTCGCCCCGTGCGCGCTCGAGCAGGTGATCACCGAGGCGAACGCGGCGCACGTCAAGGCGAAGATCATCGTCGAGGGCGCCAACGGGCCGGTGACGCCCGCTGCCGACGACATCCTCGAGGACAAGGGCGTGATGATCCTCCCGGACATCCTCGCCAATGCGGGCGGCGTCGTCGTCTCGTACTTCGAGTGGGTGCAGGGCCTCCAGGAGTACTTCTGGAAGGAGGCCGAGGTCAACGCCAAGCTGAACGACATCATCACCCGCGCGTTCAACGAGACGTGGGCAACGCAGGAAAGCCGCAGCACGTCGATGCGGCTGGCCGCGTACGGGCTCGCGGTGCAGCGCGTCGCCGAAGCGACCGTGACGCGCGGGATCTATCCCTAGGCGTCGCTTGCGATGCCGCGTGGAGGTCGTGCGGGCTCCGCCCGTGCGACCGTCCTACCCCCGCGCTAGGTTCAGCGCGAAGTGACGGAGGCACCGCGAACCCTAAGGCGAGTCACCGTTTACCACGCGGCGGACTGCCGCCTGTGCGAGCGGGCGCGGGCGGTGGTCGCGGGCGTCCGCGCCGAGGTCCCGTTCGACCTCGAGGAAATCGACATCTCCGGCGATCCCGAGCTCGAGGCGCAGCACCGCGAATGGCTCCCGGTGGTCGAGATCGACGGCCGGCAGGCCTTCGTCTACTACGTCGATCCGGACGCGTTTCGCCGCAGGATTGCGGCACAAAGTCAGGCCTAGGAGAACCGCGACGCTGCTCTAGCCGCGGCTGATACAACTGCCGCCGTTGTTACAAGCTGGTGAGCCGAGGAGTCTGGTGGCGGAT
>JBASRJ010000195.1:0-4861 GCA_049273785.1 Gaiellaceae bacterium
GCGGCCGCGTAGGAGCTCGCCGCCGCGTCGAACGCGTTCAGCGACTTCGCCCGATCCCCCGCCTCGCGGAGAACGTGCCGGCCTCGCTCCGCGAGATGTTCCGTCGGCAAGCCGCTCGCGCGTGCCAGCTCGAGAGCCGTCGAGTAGTGGTGCGCAAGCGTTTCAGCATGGTCTGCGGGCCGTCCCAGGGACTCGATCCACTCCGCGGCGACTTGGTGCTTTTCGGCGCGCGCGGCGCGCGGGATCTGCCCGTAAGCCACCTCGCGGACGAGGAGGTGCCGGAACGAATACTCGGCTTCGTCGCCGACCGACGACCGCGTCGCGCGTTGGACGAAGCCCTTCCGCTCGAGGACGTGAAGCTGTTCTTCGATCGCGGCTCTGGAACGCCCCTCGGCGACACCGCCGAGCCAGAAGACCTTGCCGAGGACGGAAGCGTCCTGAAGAAGACTTTTCTCCTCGGGCGGCAGGAGGTCCAGCCTCGCAGCGATGATCCCTTGCACCGATTCCGGGACAGGCAGATCGGCCGTGGGACCGCGTTCGGCGTGCATGTCGGCGTACTGCTCGGCGTAGAGCGGGTTTCCGCCTGCTCGGGCAAGAAGGCCTTGCTGAGTCCCCGCGTCGAACACAGGCCGATCGAGCAATGCGGCGAGGAGGCGCGCAGTCTCGTCGTCGGACAGCGGTGACAGTGACAGCGTCGTCGCGTTGAGCTTGCCGCCGCCCCAGCCTGACCTGCGTTCGAGAAGCTCGGGGCGCGCCGTGCAGACGACCAGGATCGGTACGCCGGTCGACCAGTCGACAAGATGGTCGATGAAGTCGAGAAGGCCTTCGTCCGCCCACTGGATGTCGTCGAAGACGAGCACGAGTGGCCGCCGCTCGGCCATGGCCTCGAAGAACCGCCGCCACGCCGCGAAGGCCTCGCTGCGCGGGTCGCCGCTGAGCTCCGATTCGGTACCCGCTCCGGCCAGAGGCCGGAGCTGCGCACCGATTCGCCCCGCCTCCGCCTCGTCACCGACGAGCTCGACGACTGCGGCCTGGAGCTTGCGCTGCACATCCTCCGCCGAATCCGTTTCCAGCACACCCGCCTGCGCCTTGACGATCTCGCTCAGAGCCCAGACCGAGACGGATTCGCTGTAGGGAAGGGAGCGACCCTGCCGCCAGTAGGTCAGCACTCCCCCGTGCTGGACGAATTGCATCAGCTCGTAGACGAGCCTGCTCTTGCCGATTCCCGGCACGCCGACAAGCGTCACGAGCTGCGACGAACGCTCCTCGCGGACGCGCACGAGCGTGTCGCGGAGCAGCGCGAGCTCGCGCTCGCGGCCGACGAGCGGAGAGCGAACCGTGCGCAGCAGATCGACGCCGAACCGCGAGCGCGCGTTCACCGCTTCCCAGACGGAGATCGGATCCGACTTGCCTTTCGCGTCGACCGGTTCGGTCTCCCGGTAGTCGATCGCGTGACGCGTCGCACGCTGCGTGGTCTGCCCGACGAGGATTCCGTTCACCGGTGCCGCGGACTGCAACCGGGCAGTCGTGTTGACCACGTCGCCGGCAGCCATTCCCTCGCCGCTCTCCGGCCGCGCGTCGAGGTTGATGAGCGCCTCGCCCGTGTTCACCGCGATCCGCACCTGCACGCTCTCCTCTTCGCGCGCCCAATCGCGGATCGCCAGCGCCGCCCGCACGGCACGTTCCGGATCGTCCTCGTGCGCGACCGGCGCGCCGAACAACGCCATTACCGCATCGCCGATGAACTTCTCCACCGTGCCGCCGAAGCGCTCCAGCTCCTCGCGCAGCCGCTCGTGGTACGGACGAAGAACCGCCGCCACATCCTCCGGATCCAACTGCTCCGATCGCGCCGTGAACCCGACGAGGTCGGCGAACAGCACCGTCACCACCTTGCGCTCGTGCCGGACCTCGCTCATGCCGTTGCAGCGAGCAGCGCCTCGGCCTCGCGGATGTAGCGCGTCGCGCCGACGGAGCGATAGAGCGCGAGCGCGCGGGCGAGCTGTTCGTCGGCCTCGCGGCGACGGCCCGCGACCACGAGGTCGCTCGCTGCGCGAAGGCGCGCCCTTGCCTCATATGTCGGGAGGCCGAGATTCGCATAGGAGGTCGCGGCCCCGGCAAAATCGCCCGCCGCGAGAGCACTGCCCGCCTCGTGCCAATGCCGGCCGAAATCGGCATCCGCCAAGCGCTCGATCAGTTCTTGCCCACGTCCCAGCTCTGCCAGCACAAAGGCGTAGTCCAGGACGAAGTAGTAGTCGAAGTACCCGGCCTCGTTCACCTCGTCGAGCAGAGCCGAAGCGGCCTCCGCGCGGTTCTCATCGAGGAGAAGCCGGGCGTGCATCGCCAGTGTGGCGATCGTCTGCGGATCACCCGCAGCACGCGCGGCGGACGCGCCCCGCTCCGCGTCCCTGAACGCACCGTCGTTGTCACCTCGCGCGTAACGGATGAGAGCCCGCACGTACCTTGCCGAAGCCTCCTGATAGTGACGCGACCCCGCCTCGATTGCCGCAACGAACGAATCGGCGAGCGACTCGGCACGATCCCACTTCCCGGTGATGTAGTAGTAGGCGGCCTCCTGTGCGTCCTGCCAGAGGAACCGGACACCCAGCCGATCCGTTGTCCGCCGCAGCTCTTCGTACAGAGAGCCGACCATCGCCACGTGTCCAAGGCGGAGCCGTTCCTCGCCGAGGTTGTTGTAGCCCCGTTGAATCTGTTGGACGTCGTTGATCGCTAGTGCGAGCTCCAGGCCCCGCTCGAGCTGCTCGAGCCCTCCCTCGCCGTGGATCCCGATCGTGATCAGCGCCGAGGCTCGAAGCCGGTCGAGTCCGAGCGACTCGGCCATTGCAAGCCCTTCGGCGGCCAGCTCTTGCGCGCGATCGTAGTTCCCCGCGAGCATGGCCAGTCGCGCGCTCTCGACGAGCACCGCGGCCTTCGCGGGTGACGGCGGAGCGTCGTGAACCAGCGCCAGACCGCGGTCGGCGTGCTCGTGGGCAAGTGTGCCCTGGCCGGAGGTCCAAGCACACTTCGCGAGGAGCACTTCGGCGTCCGCCGCCACATCGTGCCGACCGGAAGCGATGAGCTGGTCGAGCGTCGCCGTGAGCTCGTCGATGTCGACGCCCAAGCTCGAGTCGTAGATCACGTGCGCGCGCGCGAGTGCAAGCACCGGCTGTTCAGGATCGTCGACCGGCCAGAGCTCGAGCGCCGCCGAGTAGAGCCTGTTGGCCTGCCGGTACGAACCGAGCGCGAAGGCGCGATCGGCACCCTCCCGGAAGGCGTGTCGCGCCGGTTCGGCGAGCGTGTCGGTGTCCAGCCCGGCGGCCGACGCGAACTCGAGCGCCGACGCGTAATGGTGAGCGAGCATCTCCGCACGGTCGTCGGATCGATCGCGTGCAAGCCCTTCGATCCACGTGGCGGCAAGGCGGTGCTTTTCGGCGCGCGCCGCGCGCGGGATCTGGTTGTACGCGACGTCGCGGACCAACAGGTGCCCGAATGCGTACTCCGTCTCGCCCGCGATCGACCCACGCCGCTCGCGCCGGACGAATTCCTTTCGCGCCAGGCCGCGAAGCCGGTCCTCCACCTGCGAGTCGGGCACACCGCCGATTGCTGCAAGAGCGCTCGGCCAGAACACCTTGCCGAGCACGGCGGCGTCCTGAAGCAACGCCTTCTCCTCGGCGGACAACGAGTCCAGACGAGCCGCGATGATCCCCTGCACCGTCTCGGGCAGCTCCGTCTCGCCGTCGGCCCGCTCCGAGATCATGCGGACGAACTGCTCGGCGTACAGGGGATTTCCGCCCGCGCGGGCTAGGAGCGCCGTCTGCGTCTCCGCGGGCAGGACGGCCCGGTTGAGCAGGTCGGCGATCAGCCGCGCCGTCTCCTCGTCGCCGAGCGGCGAGAGCGAGATCGTCAGCGCGTTGCGCTTTCCACCACCCCAGCCGGGGCGACGGTCGAGGAGCTCTGGGCGCGCCGTGCAGAGCACGAGCAGAGGCGCGCCCTCGACCCAGTCGGGCAGCTCGTCGACGAAATCGAGGAGATCGTCGTCCGCCCAATGCAGATCCTCGAAGACGAGGACGAGCGGGCGCTGCTCCGCAAGTGCCTCGAAGAACCGTCGCCAGGCCGCGAAGCTCTCGCTCCGCCGGTCGCCGCCGAGCTCGCTTTCCGCACCGAGGCCGACGAGCGGCCGAAGCTTCGCCTCGATCCACCCCCGTTCAGCCTCGGGGATCAGATCGGCGATCGAGCCCCGAAGCTTCGCCGTGGCGTTGTCTGCCGAGTCGGTCTCGAGGATTCCGAGTTGCGCTTTGACCATCTCGGCCAGGGCCGCGAACGTCACCCCGTCGCCGTACGGGAGCGAGCGCCCGTGCCGCCAGAAGATGATCTCGGGATCGGCGTCGGCGAGTTGCCAGAGCTCGTACACGATGCGACTCTTTCCGATACCCGGAACACCCACGATCGTGACGAGCTGCGTCGAGGACTCCTGACGCGCCCGTGCCAGTCCATCGACGAGCTGGTCGAGCTCGCGCGCTCGGCCGACGAGGGCGGTCCGCGTCGACACGACCTCCGTACCGACACGCGCGCGGGCCTCGACCGCCTCCCAGACTGCGAGGCGATCCGTCTTCCCTTTCGCCTCGACGGGCTCGGCGCCGCGGTAGTCGATGACCTGGCTGGTCGCACGGTAGGTCGTCTCGCCGACGAGAACGCCGTTCACCGGCGCCGCCGACTGCAACCGGGCAGTCGTGTTGACGACGTCGCCGGCTGCCATGCCCTCGCCCGACTCAGGCCGCGCGCCGAGGTTGATCAATGCCTCACCCGTGTTCACCGCGATCCGCACCTGCACGCTCTGCTCCTCGCGCGCCCAGTCGCGGATCGC
>JBASRJ010000198.1:0-9941 GCA_049273785.1 Gaiellaceae bacterium
TGCGCCGCGGCGTGCTGGGCGAAGGCGCGCGCGCGTTCGAGCCATTGCTCGTCGCCTGTTCGCCGCCACAGAGCGAGAAGCGCGTAGGCATTCCCCGCGGTCCCGTGGCACAGCCCCGGGGCGTCCCGGAGTGGGCCCGCCTCCCACACCAACCGGCCGGCGGCCACCAGCAGCTTGCCCCAGGCGTCGTCGTCGGGCGCGGCATCCCACATCGCGGTCAGAACGCCCGCGGCGCCGTGGCACCACTGGACGCGAATCCGTTCGTCCCGGATCAGCGGGCTGCCGGCGATGCCGGGCCAGTTCGCACGGCCGTTCTCGACGACCGCCAGCTGCGACAGCGTCTCGACCGCTCGGCGCTCCACCTCGTCGCGCTGGGGAGCAGAGAGCAGCGCCCCGCCGCGTCGCAGCACGTGCAGGTTTCCGACCAGCCCATGCGCAGCCCCGACATACCGAGTCTCCTGCGTCCCGAGCCGCTGCGTCCAGAGCCACGCCCCCAGCGCGTCGTCGTGGTGCCACTCGGCGAGCAGCCGCTCCGCGCCGGCGGACCAGAATTCTGCCCAGCGCTCTTCTCCCGTCCGCGCGTGGAGCTGCGAAGCAAGCAGCATGTGTCCCGGATGTCCCACCATGGGCTCGAGCGCGGGCGACAACAGCGACGCGCGGGCGAGGTCGGCAAGCCGGTCGCGCCGAGCAGCGTCAGGCCAGCGACACTCGGCCACGGCGAGCACACCGGCCACTCCGAACCAGACCCCGTCCTCGCCGAAGTCCGGATCGTTCGGATCGTCTAGGAGCCGAACCGCCAGCGCCTCGACGAGCTCGCGGTCGACTATCTCTCGCGCGATGTAGCCCTCGGCGGCCAGCTCGTCGAGCGCCCAGGCGACGCCGGCGGCGCCCCAGTACAGGCTGCTCGCGCGACCTTCGGCAGGACGCTGTTCGTCGGCGGAGTCACGCGGCCACAGCCCTTCCGCCACGTCGAGCTCGTGCTCCGCGCGCGCTGCGATCCGGGCAATGGCGTCCCGCGCGGCTGCTTCGCTGAAAGGCCCGTCAGCAAGCGCCTCGTGACGTTCCGGCGTGAACAGCACACGAAAGATCGTAAGGTCAGGCCCGCGCGTGGGTCATACTTCGACGCCCTGACGGCGACTCGCGCAGGTCGGCGAACGAAAGGGAGGGACGATGCCGCTCTATCTAACGAGGTTCAGCTACACGCCGGAGACTTGGGCGAGGCTGATCGACAACCCAGAGGATCGCCGAAAGGCCGCTCAGGCGTACATCGAGTCGGTCGGTGGGAAGCTCCACGGCTTCTGGTACGCCTTCGGCACACACGACGGCTACAACCTCTGGGAAGCCCCCGACAACGTTTCCATGGCGGCGGTTGCGCTGGCGATTAGTGGCGGCGGTGCGCTTAGCTCGCTCGAGACGACAGTCCTCCTGACCGTCGACGAAACGATGGATGCCCTGCGCAAGGCCCAGCAAGTTCAGTACCGAGCGCCCGGCGCGTAGCGGCCTCGCCTTCAACAAGTTGGCGACGACGGAACGCCGGCGGCGCGAGGTGCTTCGCCGGCTCGAGTTTCAAAGAGCTCATCGACGCGGCGGACGACGTCGTCGCCGGCGAGGCCTCGGAGCACAAGCGTCGTCCGGCGCCGGAGGACATCCTCGGGACGCAGGGCCCACTCGAAGTCGCGCGCATAGACCACCTGCGCGACGATGTCCGGGCCGTCCGGATGCAGCGGACGGAGGAGCGCAGAATCCTCCTCAGCTGGAGCGAGCACCTGCTCGGCGAACGTCCCGTAGTGCTGCGCCAGCTGCGCGTGAACCCGCGAGTCTAGGTCTGGCCAGCGGCGCGCGAGCCGCGCGGCGATGTCGCCAGGGTCGCCGGCGCCGGGGAGCGGGAACGGCCGGCGATCGAGCCGGTGCAGGCCGAGGTCGGCGCGAAGCATGTTGAGTGCGTCGAGCGCGATTCGCCGATAGGTCGTGAGCTTGCCGCCGGCGACGCTGAGCATGCCGCCACGGCCGCGATGGAACACCGTCTCGCGCCGGGCGCTCGCAGTCGCACCGTCGCCACCCGGAAGAACGCGGAGCCCTGCGTAGGTGGAGCGGATCCTGTCGTCGCGCAGCACGTCGGACTCAATCGCGACAGACGCCTCCTCGAGGATCTGCGCCACCTCTGCGTCCGTCGCTTCGACTGCGCCGGGCTCGCCTTTGTAAAGCGTGTCCGTCGTGCCGAGCAGCAGCATGTCCTCCCACGGCACGGCGAACGACACGCGCACCTTGTCGTGCGGGATCGTCAGCGCCGCCGTCCACGGCTCGTCGAGACGAAGCAGCACGTGTGAGCCCTTGCTCAGGCGGATCGTCGGCGGGGCCGCAGGGTCCTCGAGCCGACGGACGACGTCCACCCACGGCCCGGTCGCGTTGACGACCGTTCGCGCCGAGACCTCGACCGTCTCCCCGTCGACGACGACCACTGCGCCGGTCACTCGTCCTTGCACCATTCGCAGCTCGCGAACCTCGGCGTAGTTCAGCACCACGCCACCCGCCCTTTCGGCGGCGAGCACGTTCGCGAGACAGAGCCGTCCGTCGTGTGTCGTCGCGTCGGCGTAGACGCCGCACGAGCGTAGACCGTCGACCCGAAGGCTCGGGGCGTACTCCCGCGCTTGCCCGGACGAGGCGAGCCGGTGAAGGCGCGAGCGGGCGAATGCGCCGTAGAGAACGAGTCCCGCCTGAATCGTTACGGGGCCGTAGGGCCCGCCGCGGTACAACGGAAAAAGGAAAGGAATGCGCTGCACGAGATGCGGCGCGACGACCTGCGTCAACACGCGCCGTTCGTGCAGCGATTCGCGCACGAGCCGGACGTCGCCCAGGCGCAGGTAGCGGAGACCGCCGTGGATCAGCTTCGACGATGCCGTCGACGTTGCGCCGCCGAAGTCGCCTTTGTCGACGAGCCCGACCGCAAGGCCGGCGCGCGCGGCCGTCGCCGCCACCCCCGCGCCGATGATCCCGCCGCCGATCACGAGCACATCGAGCTCTCGACTCACGAGCCGCTCGATCGCCACGTCGCGTCGCGTCACGGCCACAGCGGATTCGTCCACGCCCTGCGGCCGAATTCATCGACAACCTCGAGCCGTGTGAATGGAACGTGCGGTGGAATGCTGAGGCGAGCGGCAGTGATCTCACCTGTGTCGGACTCGGCCAGGATCTCGCCGCGATGCCGGTAGCCGGACGGTCCGGCGCTGACGGACGACCCGCGCTGCCGGCGCGAGCAGAGCGTGACCCGGCGGCACGGGCTGCACCGAACCTCGACCGAGCCGTCCTCTACCCGCAGCTCGTGCACCTCCGGTCCGCTCGAGCTGTAGAACGACCCGGTCGCGAGCGCCTCCAGCACCGCCGCCGCGGAACGCTCCGCGACGCGAGCCCAGACCCATCCGAAGCGGCTGTCGAGCTCGCCGTGATGCGAGTCGTCCGTCGCGATCGCGAAGCAGTGCATCCCCCGCTCGAGCAGGTCGTCCCAGTGCACTGTCGACAGGCCCCGACCCGTCTCCAGCTCGCAGCCGGCGTTGTAGACCTCGATCCCCGCAACGCCGTCGCCCAGCGCCAGCCCGCCCGGCGCCACCCCGGTCCAGTACGGATGTGCGAGATACGAGACGCCGCCGTGCTCTGCGACCCAGGCGGCCGCTTCCGGCAGATCCGGCCGGGTGCGGACGAACTCGAGCGGATCCTCGTCGATGCCGAAGGCGAGCAGATGGCCGTCCGCCTCGTCCGGCAGGCGGCAGCTCAGCTCGGAGCTCGGGATGACGAGGAGCCGGTCCGTCGAGTCGGCCTCGGTCCGGATCCAGTGGTCTGTGATCGCGAGCACATCGAACTCCGCCGCCTCGTAATGGCGAACCAGCTCGTCAGGCTCGAGCTCCCCGTCCGAGCGCGTGGTGTGCGCATGAAGCGCGCAACGAAGCCACATTCCTGCATCTACGAAGGGATCCCCCGCCGCAGCCATGGAGACAACCCTAGACCGCTCCGAGCCTGTTACCACTTCGTCATTGAACTGCGGGTCTAACCGGCCTACGATCGAGCCTCCACTTACCCCCCGGGAGGAGATCGGATGGAGGACTACGAGCTGCAAGAAGTCGAGTTCTGGCGCAAGCTCGAAGAGGAGTCATTCAGCCGCAGCGCGATGCTGCGCCGGAGCGCAGCGGCAGCGGTCGGCCTGACGGTCCTCTCCAGCCCGGCCGCCGCGTGGGCGGCCCGCGCCGGCAGCGACGAGGCGATGACTGCCGGCGGCATTCCGGTCAAGCTGATCAAGGCCGCCCGGAAGGAAGGCCATCTGAACGTGATCGCCCTTCCGCACGACTGGGCGAACTACGGCGAGATGATCAGCGCATTCAAGAAGAAGTACGGCCTGGCCATGACCGAGGACAATCCGAACGGCAGCTCCGCCCAGGAGAACCAGGCGATCCGCTCGCTCAAGGGCGACTCGCGTGCGCCCGATGTGGTCGACGTCGGACCGTCGTTCGCGATCGCCGGTGCGGACGAGGGCCTGTACAAGCCCTACAAGGTCGCGAAGTACAAGACGATCCCGGCGGGAATGAAGGATCCGCGGGCCCGCTGGTACGGCGACTACTGGGGCGCGATCTCGATCGGCTACAACTCGAACATCGTCAAGCCGGCGCCGAAGACGTTCAAGGATCTCCTCAAGCCGGCGTACAGGAACAAGGTCGCGCTGAACGGGAATCCACTGACGTCGAACTCGGCCGTCTCGGGCGTCTTCGCCGCCGCTCTCGCGAACGGCGGCTCGCTCAACGACGTGCAGCCGGGAATCAGCTTCTTCCACGAGCTCAAGAAGGCCGGCAACTTCATTCCGGTAGACGGGACTCCGCAGACGGTGGCGTCGGGCCAGACGCCGATCGTGATCGACTGGGACTACCTCAACCTCGCCTACAAGAAGGAGTTCCCCGCCGTCCACTGGACGACGGTGATCCCGTCCGACGGCGTCTACGGGTCGTTCTACTGTCAGGCGATCAACGCCGGCGCGCCGCACCCGAACGCGGCGAAGCTGTGGATGGAGTTCCTCTACTCAGACCAGGGACAGCTGATCTGGCTCAAGGGCTACTCGCATCCGGCGCGGTTCCAGGATCTGGCGAAGCACAAGAAGATCCCCTCCGCGCTCATCAAGGCGTTGCCGTCGCCGAAGCTGTACGCGAGGGTGAAGTTCGCGAGTGACGCACAGCAGAAGGCGGCGAAGGCGAAGATCGCAGCCGGGTGGCCCGGTATCTGAGGCACTAACTGGCGACGCAAGCTGAAGCGGCAAGCGCACTCCGGCCGGACACCCGTTCCGGCCGGAGGCGTCTTTCGCTTGTCTGGCTCGGCGTTCTCCCGTTCTTCGTCTACGCGCTCGCGTTTCTGTTCATTCCCGCGGGAGAGGTGATCTTCGGCGCGTTCAAGAGCGTGCACGGCGGAACGACGACGGAGCACGTCCGGCAGCTGTTTCACCAGCCGTACCTGCACGAGTACTGGCTCTCGATCAAGGTCAGCCTGGTCACCGCCGGCGCCGGTTGTGTGCTCGGGCTCTGCATCGCGTACGCGGTGATCCGAGAGGGCACACCGCGCTTCCTGCGCACGATCCTGACGACGTTCTCCGGCGTCGCCGCGAACTTCGCCGGCATTCCGCTCGCCTTCGCGTTCATCGCGAGCCTCGGCACGATCGGGATCGTGACGGCGTTCATGCGCGACCACCTCGGCTTCGACCCGTACAACCACGGATTCACGATCTTCGGTGAGACCGGCGTCGAGATCACCTACCTGTATTTCCAGATCCCGCTGATGATCCTCGTGATCGCTCCCGCAGTCGACGGGCTGCGAAAGGAGTGGCGCGAGGCAGCGTCCAACCTCGGCGCGAACTCGTGGCAGTTCTGGCGCTACGTGGGGATCCCCGTGTTGCTGCCGTCCATCCTCGGCGCCTTCATCCTCCTGTTCGGAAACTCGTTCTCGGCCTACGCGACCGCGTACGGACTGGCCGGAAACAGCGTTCCGCTCATCCCGCTCACGATCGGCTTCTACTACAGCGGCAACGTGCTCAACGACCCGCACCTCGCGCAGGCGCTCGCGTTCGGCATGTTCGTCGTGCTCGGGGTAATGATGCTCCTCTACGTGCCGTTGCAGCGGCGCACGGCGAGGTGGATGCGATGAGGAGGAAGTGGATCGCGCCGTCGGCGGTCGTGTGGCTCCTCTTCGCGGCGGCCTTCTTCCTGATCCCGCTGATCGCGACCCTGCTGTTCAGCTTCAGAAGCATCCAGACCAACAAGTGCTGCAGCAACGCGGCGTACTCGCTGATCGTCCACGACCACGAGTTCTGGCACACGATTCGCCTCTCGTTCCTGCTCTCGCTGGAGACGATCGCCATCAGTCTCGTGCTCTTCGTACCGACGATCTACTGGGTCCATCTGAAGATGCCGCGCCTGCGGCCCGTGCTCGGCTTCATGGCGCTCATCCCGTTCGTCGTCCCGCCGATCATCCTCGTGGTCGGGTTGCTGAACCTCTACAAGGGCGCGCCGAGGTGGTTCTACGACAAACCGTACGGGTTCCTCGGCACCGCCTATGTGATCCTGGCGTTCCCGTACATGTACTTCTCGCTCGACGCAGGCTTCCGCTCGATCGACTTACACACGCTGACGGAAGCCTCGCAGAGCCTCGGCGCAAAATGGGGGACGACGATGATGCGTGTCATCCTCCCGAACATCAGGGTCGCCGCGCTCGGCGGTTCCTTCCTCACGCTCGCGATCGTGATGGGAGAGTTCACAATTGCCAGCCTCTCGGCCTTCAAGACCTTCCCGACGTACATCCAGATCGTGAACGAATCACAGCCCTACGAAGCCGCGGCCCTGTCGCTGGTCAGCTTCCTGATCGTCTGGGCGGCGATGCTCGCGCTCCTGTTCGTCGGTCGTGGACGGCCGAGGCCTGCACAACTGGCGGCGACGCGCTGATGGCGTACCTCGAGCTGAAGGAGCTGAAGCGGTCGTTCGGCCCCGTTGTCGCGCTAGACGGGATCCAGGTCGAGCTCGAGGCCGGCAAGTTCCTCTCGCTGCTCGGACCGTCGGGGTGTGGGAAGACGACTGCGCTTCGCCTCGTGGCCGGCTTCGACCGGCCGGACTCGGGCTCGATCGTGATCGACGGCAAGGACGTCACGCGCGTCTCGCCCAATCGCCGCGACATGGGCATGGTCTTCCAGGCCTACAGCCTGTTCCCGAACCTGACGGCGGAGCAGAACGTGGAGTTCGGGTTGCGGATCAGAAAGAACAAGCGAGCCGCGCGCCGAAAGCGCGTGTCGGAGTTGCTCGAGCTCGTCGGCCTCGGACACGCGGGCAAGCGGTATCCGCACCAGCTCTCCGGCGGCATGCAGCAGCGTGTCGCCCTCGCGCGCGCACTCGCGATCGAGCCGCGCGTCCTCCTGCTCGACGAGCCGCTCTCGGCCCTCGACGCGAAGGTGCGCGTGCAGCTGCGCGAAGAGATCCGCCGCATCCAGACCCAGCTGGGGATCACGACGCTCTACGTGACGCACGACCAGGAGGAGGCGCTGTCAGTCTCGGATCACGTCGCGGTCATGTGGTCCGGACGCATCGAGCAGATGGGAACGCCGTCCGAGATGTACAGCGCACCCGCGACGCCGTTCGTGGCCGAGTTCATCGGGACGATGAACCGTCTCCAAGGCGTCGTCGTCGACGGCGAGCGCGGCGAGGTCGAGCACGCGGGAACGCGGTTGACCGTGGACGCAGCGCGCGGCCGCAGCCGGGGCGAGAAGGTGCTCGTGCTCGTCCGGCCGGAACTGCTCGAGCTCGAGCCTTCCACCAACGGCAGCACCGCCGGCGACAACACGCTGGGGGGCGAGGTCGTGACGCACACCTTCCTCGGCTCGGTTACGCGACTGAAGATTCAAAGCCGCGAGGCCGAGCTGATCGCCGACGTGCCGACGGCCCGCGTCGACTCGCTTCCGGTCGGCCAGCCCATCGTGGCGCATGTCCCGACCGCGGGTACCCGCCTGCTCAGCCTCGACGAGGAGCCAGCGTCCGTCGAGCCAGATCAGGACGGTCGGTAAAGATTCCTCTCACGCCGAGTGAAGCCAGCTCGAGCATTCGCGGCGCCTCGTTGACCGTGTAGACCGTCGTCGCGAAGCCCGCGGCCCGCGCGCGTTCAAGGGCGCGCGGGGTCACGCGTTCGTTCGAGAAACCCACCGCCCAAGCGCCGGCGGCACGTCTGAGCGAAACGCCGAAACCGACGTGTTGCAGCGTACGCAGGTTCGGGCGAAGCTGGCGGACCGTTCTGAGAGCGCCCGGTTCGAACGAGAGGACGACCGCGTCGTCGTCGACGAGCTCGAGCGTCCGGCGCACGACGTCGTGGCGTCGGTAGAGGTACGGATGCTTGAGCTCGACCATCACGCCGATCCGTCCGTTCACGACGTCGAGAACCTCCTCGAGCGTCGGGTACTCGTGCGACGCGCGGGGACGGCCGTGGCCGACCACGAGGCTGCCGTCCTTCGTCGCGTGGACGTCGAACTCGACGTAGTCGGCGCCGAGCTCGATCGCGCGCCGGAACGCCGGCAACGTGTTCTCCGGCTCGTCCCAGGAAGCCCCGCGGTGCGCGATGACGATCGGCGTCACGTCAGTCGAGCAGGCGCTGCATGAGCGGGACGTCGATCGCGGGCACTATCTCGTCGGCTTGGGCGAGCCGATCGGGGTCGAGCGTCCCGAGCACGGCGAAGCAGCGCATCCCGGCCGCCTTCGCCGAGGCGACGCCGGCCTCGGTGTCCTCGAACACGAGCACGTCGCGCGCTTGCAGGCCGCCGTCGAGCAGCGTGAGTGCGCGGAGATAGCCGGCCGGGTGAGGCTTTCCTTCGACCACGTCTTCCGCGGCGACGATCGTGCCGACGCTGTCCGCAAGGCCCGCGGCCCGGATCACCGGCTCGATCTCGGGCCGGGCCGCACCCGAGACGACCGCAACAGGCACCCGCGCGGCCGTGTAGCGAACGGCCTGGCGTACGGGTTCGGAGACGCTGGAGCCGTCGGCGACGCGCTCCCGGTACAGCGCGATCCGCCGCTCGATCACCTCGTCGACAGCCGGATGGTCTCGACCGAGCCACGTCCGCACGATCTCCGGGTCCGACAGGCCCGCGAGCTCGTCGAAGTACTGACGCGCCGACAGCGGCCGCCCGTACTCGGCGAAGAGCTCGCTGAGGATCTCGTAGAGGATCGGCTCGTCGTCCGAGAGCGTGCCGTTGAAGTCGAAGATGACGGCTCGGGCGGGCACCGGCCGCGACACATTATCGTCGTGCGATGCCCGGAACGGCGCTCGCGTTCGCGCTCGCAGCTGCCTTCGTCCACGCCTCGTGGAACATCCTGCTCGCGCGGGCGCGCGACCCCGAGGCGGCGACCGCCGTCGCGCTCCTCGTTGCCGTCGCCGCGTTCGCGTTCCCGGCTGCCGCTTTCTGGGATGTCGATGGGCGGGTGTGGCCGTACGTCGTCGGCAGCGCCGCCTTCGAGCTCCTCTACTTCGCAGTGTTGGCCGCTGCGTACCGGCGCGCCGAATTTTCGGTCGTCTATCCGATCGCGCGCGGATCGGCACCGGTGCTCGTCCTCCTTGTCGCCGTCGTCGTCCTCCGCGCGTCGACGTCGTGGCAGCAAGCGGCAGGCGTCACCCTCGTCGCCGGCGGGATCGTCTTCGTCCGTGGCTCTCGGAACGGCATGAAGCGCGGCGGCGTCGCCTTCGGCCTCACGATCGGCTGTTGCATCGCCGGCTACACGCTCATCGACAAGTACGGCATCCGTTATGCGACCCCGATCTCCTACCTCGAGCTGTCGATGATCCCGCCGGCGATCGCCTACGCGGCTGCAGTCGCACGGGGGAAGGGGCTGGCCGCGCTCCGTGCTGAGGCGAACCCGGCAGCCGCCGTCGCCGGCCTCGCCACC
>JBASRJ010000227.1:0-5922 GCA_049273785.1 Gaiellaceae bacterium
GCGATGCCCCGAGCAGACGCGACGCCCGCGCCCGCCTCGGCGAGCGCCTCGAGCGCCTCCCCGACCCGTTCCAGCGCGGCGCGGGGCTCGCGCTCCCGGTGACCTGGACGCGCAGCCATCATCCCGACCCGGGGAAAGTATCGCCGAGACGACGGGGTGGGGCCAGACCGGCCCCTTACAATCCGCGGATGGCCCAACCAGCCCGCCGCGTGGTCGCGCCGCCTGAGGATCCGCCGCTCGATCCGTCCCCGGCCCAGCATGCGTATCGCCACTACCGCGCGAAGCGGCGTGCGCGGGTCGAGCGACGGCGCGAGCGGGCACGCGCGCGGCTTCGCTTCCTCGTCGCGACCGTGGTCCTCACGGCGTTCGCGATCGCGCTGATGATCGTGCTCTGGCACGCCGTTCAGCGGGTCTTCGGTCTGTAACTCCTAGAGCAGGTGGCGTTCCCGCGTGAACGGATGCCAGTCCGTCCGTTCCCACGCATTGCCGCCGCACATCGGGCAGCGCGGGAGCTTCGTGTGGACGGTCACCCCGTAGCCGCAGTCCGAGCAGTGGAACTCGCCCTTGGCCGGGGCGCCCATCGACCAGAACGGGACGTACTCCTCCGAACCGGCGGCCCCCGGTCTGCCTGCCGCGTCCATCCCCCAGACCCTTAAGGCGGATCCCCTGCGGCGACGTGCGGGTGCCGAGTTGCCCATACTGAGGCCCGTGCAAACACCCGATCCCTACCTTCCGCCGGCAGACGTGGACGACGACTGGATGGAGCCTACACCCGGGCCGGCCCGACCGCTAAGCGGGATCTGGGGCTGGGGCGGGCGCCTGACCTGGCTCTCGGGCCTGATCCTGGCCCTGTCGGCCTTCACCGACTGGTACGCAGGCGGCGGTCAGGGCGTGACGACCGGCGTGATCGGCTGGCACACGGGGGCCCTGGGCAAGCTCGTCTTCTTCATCGGCCTCGCCGTGCTCGGGATAGTTGCGCTCCGCGAGTCGGGGATCGAGCTTCCCGCGACTGTCCCAGAGAGCCTCGTCGTGATCGCGCTGGGGTCGCTCTCCACGATTTTCGTGCTGATCCGGCTGATCTCGATCCCCGACCAGTTCTTCGGCTGGCGGGGCCGGGGGATCGGGATCTTCATCAGCCTGATCGCATCGCTCCTCGTGATCGCCGCCGGGTTATTACGAGCCGGCGAAGAGCTGTAGCTGTCGCGATTCCCAGCACTGCCCCGCCGACGATGTCGAGCGGGTAGTGGACACCCACGTAGACGCGCGAGAACCCCACCGCGAGCGCGAGCAAGAACCACAGCGGGCCCCACCGCGGCCGCGCCGCGGTCAGGATCGTTGCCGCAGCGAAGCTCGTGGCGGCGTGGCCGGAAGGGAAGGCGCCGTCGTGCGGCGCAGGAACGAGCGGCCTGGGCTCGGCATAGCGTGACGACGGGCGCTCGACGTCGAACACGTCCTTCAATCCACGCGCGGCGAGGTCGGCGACCGCGACGGCGAGCACCGTCAGGGCGAGGATGCCCCAGCGGCGCCACGCGACCGCGAGCACGAGCGCGATCGCGATCCAGAGCAGGCCCAGGCCGCCTGCGTTCGACAGCGCTTTGAAGACCGGATCGAGCCAGCCCGTGCGATGATGGACGAACCAGCGCTCGAGGTGGCGGTCCGCAGCGGTCAGGCCGGGACGATCTGCTTCGTCTGCTCGATCAGCGCGCGCAGGTCGAACGGCTTGCCGACGAATCCCTGCGCACCGCGCTCCTCAGCCTCGCGCTGCGCGGTGCTCTCGAGCTGACCGCTGAACATGACGACCGGAATCGAGCCGATGCCGTGCTGCTCCTGCACACGGCGCAACATTTCCCACCCGTCGACCTGCGGCATCATCACGTCGAGGAGGATCAGGTCGGGCGCGTCGTCCTCGACCGCGGCAAGCCCCTCCTCCGCGTTGCCCGCCTCGCGAACGGTGTAGCCCTCCATCTCGAGGTTCACGCGTACGACTTCGCGAACCTGCGGATCGTCATCGACGACGAGGACGAGCGGGCCGCGCGCGGGCTTCCCGGGTCCCGAGCGTTCGAGAAACCCATCGAGGTCGGACCGGCGGTAGCGCCGGTGTCCGCCAGGCGTATAGAAGGCCGGGACCCGGCCCTGATCGGACCACTTGCGAATCGTGCTCTGTGCGACGCCTAGGTACTTGGCCGCCTGCCCGAGCGTCAGCCAATCGGTGTCGCCGCCTGCGAGTCGCCGCGTGCTGTTGCCCGGCTCCCGGTTCCCCATCGCTCCGCGAATCTATCCGAAGTTGCTGCTTCTTACACACAGAGAAGCCCAGGCCCGCACGGCTACGGCGTGATCGTCGAGCCCGGTGGAACGCTCGGCAGCGACACGGTCCGCTCCAGCGTGACGGTTCCTCCGGGCTTGGGGTTGTCGTGGAGCGCCTGGCCGAGCGCGATCCCGAGCGCGAAGATCAGCAGGACGAAGGCGGCGCGAAGGCTCCAGCGACCGACCTCCTCACGGCGACGGCGCTGTCGGCGCGCGTGCCGCTCGAGCGGTGACATCACCGTCACGGCTTGTAGTCGACCGCTCCGCGCTGGTACAGGTGGAACGCGGCGTCCTGCACGAGCGAGACCGTCCGTGGCCAGCCCGGTGTTCCCGCGCGCTCGTCGACCGCCTCACGAACCCAGTCGTCGGCACGGGCATAGGCGGCCGCGAGCTCGTCGAGCGTGAACGTCTGCCCGACGCGCTTGCGCAGCTCGTCGGTCACCACCTCGAGCTGCGTGAGCAGGCGCGGTCGCGCGACGGGATCCCGCATCAACTCCTCGAAGCGGCGGTTTCCTGCCTCCCATTCCTGACGGACGGTCTCGAGCGCTAGCACGGCGGCGATCTTAGTCGCGCCGCAAGATTCGGAGGGCCGTCGCGTAGACCGCTACGTGCAGAACGGAGACGCGGACAAAGCCCGCATCTCCTCTCGACGGCATCGCAAGCGACGCCTCAGTAGTCAGTGCAGCAGCTCGGCGGCCAGAGCGGTTCGAGCTCCTGCAGGATCTTGTCGCCGAGGTCATAGCCGGGTCGCGCGAGCGCAAACGCGACGTGCGCATGGAGACACTTCAGTGTCCCTGCGCCGGAGCGCGCACCGCCGATCCCGAGGTCGAGCTCCGGCCGCAGCCGGCGTTGCTCCCCGTCGGCGCGCGCGAGGCTCGCTGCGAGCTCGGGCTGTTGCTTCGCCGCGCTCGTCCATCTCTCGACGCCGCCGCCGGCCTCGAGCCGCGACACCTGGGCGACGAGGTGCGGACACGTCAGCCAGTACGCCGTCGGAAACGGGGCGCCCGCGTCGTCGTAGGGCGTCTGCTCCGTTACCGCGGGACGGCCGAACGGACAGCGGACGACGACGCTGCGAAACGCACGCGGCTCGCGGCCGAGCTGTCGTGCGACGGTCTCACGGTCACCCTCCACCGTGCGCGATCGTAGCGAGGTGCTGCCGCCAGGCCGGTATGCCCTTGACGATGAAGAGATGTTCGCCGGGACGGATGTAGCCGAGCTGTCGCGCTTCGCGGGCGAGCGCGCCGAGGCTGGCCGACACGCCAAGTCGGGCCTCGAGCTCGCGTTTCTGCTCTGCGAGCTGGCCGACCTCCGCACGACGCGAGCCGAGCTCGTGCCGCGTCGCGAGGTACGTGCGCAACGGGTGGTAGTAGAGGTACGCCACGATCACGACGGCCGCCACCGCAGACCAGCGGCGCGCGAGCGTCGAGGCCGGCGGACGGCGGGAGCTCTTCCGGGGCACGGGCCGCTCTGTTCGCGAGCGCCCCGGGCGGCTCCTGCTAGGCGACGTCTACTTTGATGACGTTCGTCGACCCGGGGATGTTGACCGCGGTGCCGGCCGTGATCACCACGGTGTCCCCTTCGCCGACGAGCCCACTCTCGCGCGCGGCCTCGAGCGAGCTGTCCCACAGATCCTCGACGTTCGCCGACTCGGCGATCAAACGGGGCGTCACGCCCCACTCGAGGGCCATCTGCCGGACGGCCCAGTCGTGGTGCGAGAGGCCGATGATCGGCCGGCGAGGCCGCAGCCGTGCGACCGCGGAGGCCGTCTTGCCGGTGAACGTCGGCACGAGCATCGCGCGCGCACCGAGCGATTCGGCGATGTCGCACGCCGCGTTCGACATCGCGTTGCCGATCGTCGGATCCTCTGTCGCCTCCGGAATCTGGTGGCGGTAGCCGAGGCTGGGCTCCACGGCGCGCGCGATCCGGTCCATCGTCGCGACGGCCTCGATCGGGTATTCGCCGGTCGCCGTCTCCGCCGACAGCATCACTGCGGAGGTGCCGTCGAGGATTGCGTTCGCAACGTCGCTCGCCTCTGCCCGCGTCGGCTCGGGATGGTGGATCATCGACTCGAGCATCTGCGTCGCCGTGATCACGGGCTTCCCGCGCGCAAGCGACCGCGAGATGATCCGTTTCTGGAGGAGTGGCACGAGCTCGGCGCCGATCTCGACGCCGAGGTCGCCGCGGGCGACCATCACTGCGTCCGTCTCGACGAGAACGTCCTCGAGCGCGTCCACCGCCTCGGCCTTCTCGACCTTCGCGATCACGTGCGCGTGAGATCCGGCCTGCTCGATCAGCGCCTTCAGGTCGCGCACGTCGGCGGCAGAGCGGACGAACGAGAGCGCGACGTAGTCGACGTCGAGCTCGAGCGCGAAGTCGAGGTCCTCGAGGTCCTTGCGTGTCAGCGACGGGATCGGGATCGGAACGCCGGGGAGGTTGACGCCTTTGTGCGAGGTCACCGGCCCGCCAACGAGGACGCCGCAGCGCGCGCGCCCGTTCTCCATCTCCTCCACGCGCAGCCGGACGTGTCCGTCGTCGATCAGGACCTCGTGGCCGGGGCGAAGGACCTCCCCGATCGCCGACGGCGCGATCTGGAGCTCGCCGTCGTTCGCCGTGAGCCCGTCCCCGCACACGACCGTCACCTGCGTGCCCTGCTCGAGGTGCATGGTCACCGTCAGGGTCCCGACCCTGAGCTTCGGGCCCTGAAGATCGCCGATGATCGCGATCGGCTTCCCCGTCCGGTCCTGCGCCTCGCGGACGAGCTCCGCGGTCCTCGAGTGGTCGTCGTGCGTTCCGTGGGAGAGGTTGAGGCGCGCCGCATCCATGCCGGCGTCGACCAGCGCGCGAACACGCTCGGGGGTCGCAGAGGCAGGACCGATCGTGGCGACGATCTTCGTCCGGCGCGGCGTGGTCTGGGCCATCCCTTCGCAGAGTAGCGCCGGGGTCAGTCATGGTTGCGCCGGTGCACGAACATCATGCGCTCATCCCCAACGCGGATCGGTCGGCGCTGCTCCTCGCCGGCGGGCGGCTGCCGGTCGTGCGCGTCGAGGAAGGAGGCATTCGGGCGGCGCTGACGGCGGTCGAGCGGGAGCACCGCGTGCGGGCGCCTTTCCTCCGCGTTGTCAGACGTGTGGAGAAAGGCGAGGACGTCACGACGCTGTTCGAACTGGATGCGCCGGCGAAGGAGCCTCGCGGGGACTGGATGCCGTTCCCCGCGGTCGAGCCGGAGTCGATCGCGCCGATGTTCGCGGATGGGGTCGACGGCTGGCTGGCCGAGCAGTCCGGGGCGCCGATCCCGGTCGAGCGGCCGCCGTGGGCGCGACCCGGATGGCTTGCGGAAGCCTGCGCGTGGGTCGGCGACATCGCGGGCGTGCACGGCGAGCCGGAGTTCGTGCGGCAGTGGCCGCTCTCTGCCGTCTACCGGTTCGACGTGGGGAGAGAGGCGCTGTATCTGAAAGCCGTCTTCTCGTTGTTCCGGCACGAGCCTGCGGTGAGCACCGCGCTGGCGCGCGAGCATCCGGGCGACGTGCCCGACGTCGTCGTGACGGACACAGACCGCGGCTGGCTCCTCACCCGCGAGCTGGCCGGCCGGGGCGCGCGTGGCGAGCAGGCGCGCGAGGG
>JBASRJ010000228.1:0-10086 GCA_049273785.1 Gaiellaceae bacterium
GGCCGAGCTCGCGCGCCGTGCCGACCACGCGGGCGAGCTCGTCGAGCGGCCAGACGCGGCCGCCGGAACTGCGGTGCGTGTTCTCGAGGACGACGACGCTCGCCGGCTCCAGGTCTTCCGAGGTTGCGGCGATCTCGCGGAGCTGCTCCGGCACAAGCCGGCCCGCGACGCCCGGCAAGCCGCGCATCACCAGGCCCGAGTGAACGGCCGGCCCGCCCACCTCGTAGATGAGCACGTGCGTCCGCTCCTCGGCGATCAGCAGGCACCCGGGCCGCGTGAGGATCTTTAGCGCGATCTGGTTCGCCATCGTCGCCGTCGGCAGGAAGAGCGCAGCCTCCTGACCGAGCAGCTCGGCGGCGCGGCGCTGAAGCTCGTTGACGGTCGGGTCCTCGCGCAGCTGCTCGTCGCCGACCTCGGCGGCGGCCATCGCGGCCCGCATCTCGGGGGTCGGCTTCGTCGCGGTGTCCGAGCGGAGGTCGATCACGGCCGCAATTGTGCCTTTCTGGGCTCCCTCGTCGGATGGATGCGGGGCTCCGAGCGCCTGCCGATACAGGGAGAGGATGCCGTCCCCGAACTCAGCGCCCCTCGGCAAGGGCCTCCGCCTTGCGGGGCAGCCGCCGCGGCTGGATCACACGTTCTTCGAGGACGAGGTGCGGCCGATGCTGGGCTGGATCCTCGTCAAGCGGGGACTGATCAACGCAGAGCAGCTCGACGCTGCGCTCGCCGCCTGCAAGGCGACCGGAATGCGTCTCGGCGAGCAGCTGATCGCGCGCGGCTGGCTGTTCGAGGGCGACCTGGCGCGGGCGCTCGCGATGCAGTTCGAGCTCGAGTACGTCGACCTGACCGTCTCCTCGCTCGACCTCTACGTCGCGCGGATGCTCCCGCTGGAGGTCGCGCGCCGGATGTTCGCCGTGCCAGTTCGCTGGATCGGCGACAACGAGATCGTCGTCGCGGTCGCGGATCCCGGCGACGCGGACGTCGCGGCGCTCGAGCAGATCCTCCAGCACAAGGTGAGGATCGCGGTCGGCGAGCGGTCGGCGATCCAGTCCGCCTGGCGCTTCGTCCGGCAGTAGTCCGGTCTAGCTGATCGCGCCCGTCCAGGGCGCGAGCGTCGTTCTCCCGTACGCTCGCGGTTCGTCGGACAGGTTCAGAGCGACCGTCGAACCGCCGCGCCGATAGGCCCACACGCCGTCCGGCGCGTCCAGCGATTCGTACGAGCCCGACTGGAAATCAGCGTTCGAACGCCGCAGCGCGATCAGCTCGCGGACGAAGTTGAGGGTCGAATTGGGATCTGCGCGCTCATCCTCGACGTTGCGCGTCGTGTCGCCGAGCGGAAGCCACGGATCGCTCCAGCCGCCGTCGCTCGTCCACGGCATCGGCGTCCGGCAGCCGTCTCGGTCGTCGATGTCCCGGATTCGATCCGGCGGAACGTCGGCCTGTTCGAGACCGATCTCGTCGCCCTGATAGAGCACGGCCGTTCCGCGTTGCGTGAGGAGCGCGAGCAGAGCGCACCGGATCTTCCTCTCGTCACCGCCGCACGTGCGCGTGGAAAAACGCGGGATGTCGTGGTTCGAGAGCATCCACACCGGCCAGGCGTCACGCGGAAACGCGGCGTGCGAGCGTTCGACCACATCGCGCAGCGCACTCGCCTCGAGCGGCGCGAACGTGTACGGAAAGTTGAATGCGAGGTGGAGCTGGTCGGTCCCGTTTCCGTAGAACTGCGCCAGCCGCTCAAGATCCATCACCCACGTCTCCCCGAGGAGGAGGCGCTGCCGTTCGTACGCGTCCACGAGCGCGCGCCAGCGGCGCAGGACCGCGAAGGTCTCGTCGATGTCGACGAGTACGTCCTTGTCGTAGTCGTCGGGGATGTCGCGAAGGTCGCGGTCCTTCACGATCGCGTGCGCGACGTCGAGGCGGAACCCCGAGATGCCGCGGTCGAGCCAGAAGCGCATGACGTCATCCATCGCGTCGCGCACCTCACCGTTCCACCAGTCGAGGTCGACCTGCTCCCGCAGGAAGCTGTGGAGGTACATCTGACCCGTCTCGGGCGTCAACTCCCAGGCCGAGCGCTTGTCGAAGCTCGCCCGCCAGTTGTTGGGCGGCGAGCCGTCGGGCAGAGGATCTGCCCAGACGTACCAGTCGCGGTGGCGGGCGTCGCGTGAGCTCCGCGCGTCCTGGAACCACGGGTGCCGGTCGCTCGTGTGGTTCGGGACGAGGTCAAGGACGATCCGCATGTCGCGCTCGTGCGCCCCGGCGATCAGCTCGTCCAGGTCGTCCATCGTGCCGAACACGGGCTGGACGTCGCGGTAGTCCGAGACGTCGTAGCCCCAGTCCTTGTCCGGCGAGACCGTGACGGGGCTGAGCCAGAGGGCGTCGACGCCGAGCCACGCGAGGTAGTCGAGCTTGTCGATCGCGCCGCGCAGGTCGCCGACCCCGTCGCCGTTCGAGTCGGCGAACGATCTGACATAGACCTGGTAGAGGACGGCTTTCTGCCACCAGGGCTGGTCCATGAGCAACGCTACCCTGGCGGCCATGGACCGTGCGCTGCTCGCCGAGCGGCTCGCCGAGCGGGGCGAGCCGGCCTACCGTCTCGACCAGGTGTGGCGCTGGACCGCCGGCGGCGCCGACGGCTACGGGGCGATGACGAACGTCCCGGCCGCACTGCGTGCGGAGCTGGAACGCGAGGTGCCGTTCTCGACGCTCGACGTCGAGCGCGAGGCGGAGGCGCGCGACGGAACGGTGAAAGCCCTGTTCCGTACACGGGACGGGCATCCCGTCGAGGCCGTTCTCATGCGCTACCGCGACGGGCGGCGGTCGCTCTGCCTCTCGGCGCAGTCCGGCTGTCCCCTGACGTGCACCTTCTGCGCGACAGGGCAGATGCGCTTCGGACGCAGTCTGTCCGCCTCGGAGATCCTCGACCAGGCGTTGCACTTCCGGCGCGTCGAGGAGGTCGATCACGCGGTCTTCATGGGGATGGGCGAGCCGATGCTCAACCTGGACGCCGTCGTCGAGGCGGCGCGACGCCTGCCCGACCTCGGGATCACCCACCGGCGCACGACGATCTCGACGGTCGGATGGCTGCCCGGCCTCCGCCGGTTCGTGGACGAAGTGGAGGAACCGATCCGCCTCGCGCTGTCGTTGCACGCGCCGACGGACGAGCTCCGGAGCGAACTAATGCCGGTGAACGACCGCTATCCGCTCGCCGACATCCTCGCGGAATGCCGCCGCTACTTCGAGCTGCGCCGTCGCAAGGTGTTCGTGGAGTACGTCATGCTCGCGGGCGTGAACGACCGCGTGGAGCAGGCCCGCGCTCTGGCAGACCTCCTCGATCCGAAAGTGTTCAAGGTGAACCTGATCCCGTACAACCCGACCGGGATGTTCGAAGGCTCGACGCCGAAGGCGATCGCCGCGTTCAAGGACGTCCTGGATCGCGCGCGGCTGCCTGCGACCGTGCGTCTGACACGGGGCCGCGACATCGCCGCAGCGTGCGGACAACTCGCGGTCTCGGCGACATGAAGGTGACGATCCTCCTGGCGGACGCTGCCGAGGCCGTCAACGGAAAGCTGTATGTGCTCGGCGGCGGCTGGTCGATCACCGGGCCCGATCCGTCGCCAATGGCGCTCGCGATCAAGATCGAGGTGCCGTGGGACCAATCGAATCAGCCGCACGTCTGCCGGCTCGAGCTGCTCGACAGCGACGGCCAGCCGGTCGAGACCGAGACGCCGGAAGGCGAACGGGAGATCTTCATCGAGGCGAACTTCGAGGTCGGGCGGCCTGCGGGCGTGAAGCCGGGAACGCCGATCGACCTTCCGCTCGCGATCAACGTGCCGCCCTTCCCGCTCGACTCGGGCGGCCGCTACGAGTGGCGCCTGTCGATCGACGGCCGCACTGAGCCGGACTGGCGCGTCGCGTTCAGCACTCGCCCGCGCGCGTGACCCCGGCCTTCGTCGCCGACTCCCTCACCGCGCGCGGCGAGGACAATCTCGGAGTACGGCGGCTGGCCGCCTACCGGGCCGCACTCGCCTGATCCGCGCGCGCGAGCGCCGGCGTGCAGGATGACCGGCCGCGCTTCTCCAGGTACTGCTGGTGGTAGTCCTCGGCCTCGTAGAACGTCTGCGCGGGCTCGATCTGCGTGACGATCGGCGCGCGCCGGCTCGACTGCTCGTCCGCCTTCGAGCGCTCCGCCGCTTCCCGCTGCTCTTCGTCGTGGAAGAACACGACCGAGCGGTAGTTGTCGCCGATGTCCCAGCCCTGGCGGTTCAGCTGCGTCGGGTCGTGCTTGTGCCAGAAGACGTCGAGCAGCTGCTCGTACGACACGTGCCCGGGGTCGTACGTCACCTCGACCACCTCCGCGTGACCGGTTGTGTGGGAGCACACGTCCTCGTACGTCGGATTCTCGAGCGTCCCGCCCGAGTAGCCGACACGCGTTGCCGTCACGCCTTCCAGCTGCCGGAACGCCGCCTCGACGCCCCAGAAGCAGCCGGCGCCGAACGTCGCCTTCTTCTCCACTTATTCCTCCTCCAGTTTCAGTGCTGCCGAATTGATGCAGTAGCGGATGCCGGTCGGCCGCGGCCCGTCCGGGAACACGTGACCGAGATGGCCGCCGCAGCTCGCGCACGTGACCTCCGTGCGGATCATCCCGTGCGTGGCGTCGGTCTCTTCGTCGATCGCCTCCTCGCCGGCCGGAGCGTAGAACGCCGGCCAGCCGCAGCCGGAGTCGTACTTGGCCTCGGAGCTGAACAGCTCCGCGCCGCAGCCCGCACACCGGTAGGTGCCGGGCTCGAATGTATGGTCGTACTCGCCCGTGAACGGCCGCTCCGTCCCCTTCTCGCGCAGCACGCGGTACTGCTCCGGCGTCAGCTCGGCCTGCCACTCGGCGTCGGTTTTCTGAATCTTCGTCATACCTCTCAGTCTCGCGTCCGCGTCAAACGTTACGCGTCAGAGATTGACGCTCGACATGTCGGGATAGCGCTCGCCCGCCGTCACGCCGGCCGGGAACACCTCGTCGAGCCGCGCCAGCTCGTCCTCCGTCAGCTCGACCGAGGCCGCGGCGACGTTCTCCTCCAGGTAGCGCCGCCGCTTCGTGCCCGGGATCGGGACGATGTCGTCACCCTGCGCTTGCACCCACGCGAGCGCGAGCTGCGACGGCGTGACGCCCTTCTCGGCCGCAATCTGCTCGACCCGCTCGACGAGCTCGAGGTTGCGCTCGAAGTTGCCGGGCTGGAAACGAGGATTGCGCCGCCGGAAGTCGTCCTCCGGCAGATCGTCCGGCGAGCGAAAGCGACCGCTCAGGAAACCGCGGCCAAGCGGGCTGTAGGCCACGAAGCCGATGCCGAGCTCGCGCACGGTCGGCAGGATCTTGTCCTCGGGGTCGCGCGTCCAGAGCGAGTACTCCGTTTGCAGCGCAGTGATCGGGTGGACGGCATGCGCGCGGCGGATCGTTTCCGGCGCCGCTTCCGAGAGCCCGAGGTAGCGGACCTTCCCCGCCTCGACCAGCTCCTTCATCGCGCCGACCGTGTCCTCGATCGGCGTGTCCGGGTCGACGCGGTGCTGGTAGTAGAGATCGATCGTGTCGATGCCGAGCCGCTCGAGCGACGCGTCGCACGCCGAATGGACGTAGTCGGGCTTGCCGCTCCGGCCAAGCCACGTTCCGTCGGGCGCACGCACGTTTCCGAACTTCGTTGCAAGCACGACCCGATCCCGCCGGTCGGCGATCGCCTTGCCGACGAGACGCTCGTTCGCGCCGACGCCGTACATGTCGGCGGTGTCGAGGAACGTGACGCCGAGCTCGAGCGCCCGGTGAATCGTCGCGATCGCCTCTCCCTCGTCCGAGGTACCGTAGAACTCCGACATCCCCATGCAGCCGAGGCCCTGCCGCGAGACCTCAAGCCCCTGCGAGCCCAGGTTCACCGTCTCCATGCTCCCAGGGTACGCATCCGAGGGATGTCGATGTCGCCGCGGACGGCCGATCCTCTGAACTGAGAGAAGGAGCCGCCTTGAAAGACGCCGCCGCCGTCTGGGAGTTCGTCCGCCGCGATCCTGTTGGCCACTGGCTCGGCATTGCCTGGGCCGTCGTCGCGTGGTTCGCGTTGACCTGGCTGAGTCTCACCGTCGCGATGCTGCTCGTCCTGATGACGATCGTGCTGGTCTTCTTCCAGCGCCGCCGACGTGAGCTCCTCCTGGTCGAGGACGACCTCGACGACCTGATCTAGCTACACCGGTTCGCGCAATCCGTCGCGGCGGCGAACGCCGTGGACGACGACCGCGCTGAGCAGGAGCGCGTCGCCGGTGAACGCGAAGACATCCGCGAGGTTGAACGCGATGCCGTGCGCCGCGCCCTGGATGACGAGCGGGTCGGGAACGCCCTGCGACCACACGAGCACCGAGACGAGGTTGCCGAGCGCGCCTCCCGCTGCAATCGCTGCGCCGATCAGCGCGGCGTGCGAAGGGACGCGCGGCACGAACACGACGAGCCCGATGATCACGACTGCGATCGCAAGCGCGGCGATCGGCGAACGCGCATGATGGTAGTCCGACGGCGTCGCGAGTTTGTACGCGAGGTCGATCGACGCGAACACTCCCGCAATCATCACGAGTTCAAGTCGACGTTGCACGACGCCGACCTTAGCGCAGTCGTGGAGGAGTCCGTCCGATCGATCGCGAACGATTCGCATGTGGCGCGGCGCCGTTACCCGGACTGCGTTGACCGCTGGGGGCGTCCGCGCGTGCGGACGCTCGACGATTGCGTGACGATGCCGCGGCGCAGCCCGCTCTTCCCCGAGCTCGAGCGCGCGCTCGCCGCGGCGTCGGCAATGCACATGCTGAAGTCGGATCTGCTGCGCCTGCCCGTGCGCGTGACAGCCACGATCAGCGAGGCCGGCGCGTACCGGTACCGCCGGGCGAACCCGATCGACATCCGCGTGTCGAGCCGCTCCGGGCAGGTGGCGACGGGCTTCCTCCACGAGCTCGGACACTTCGTCGACCACCAGGTGCACTACGAGCGGCGCAGCCGCGTGTGGGCCTCGGCGGTGCATCCCGCGTTTGCGCGCTGGCGCGCGGCGGCGGCGAAACTCGACGGACGCCCGTTCCCCGGGGGCAGCTACCGGCAGCGGTACTTCGAATCCGCGCAGGAGGTCTGGGCGCGCTGTTACGCGCAGACAGTGCTGATGCGCTCCGGGGATCCGATGTTGCTGAAGCAGCTGGAGCAGTTGCAGTCCGCGGACGACCCGCACGTCTGGCCGACCGCTGAGTTCGAGCCGATCGCGCTCCACGTCGAAGCCGTGTTCGTCCAGCTCGGATTGACGCAGCTCGAGCTGCCGATCGCCGCCTAGGGCTACGCGCCTTTTTGCGCCTCCCACTGCTGCACCTCGGTACTCGTCGGGGGAACCTCACGGTTCCCCCGAGCCCCCTCCACCGGTCCGCTTGCGCGGACGGGCCGGTCCGCGGCCGGGTCGAAGCCGTACTTGAGAATCGGTCTCTTCGCCGCGCGCACCTCGTCGAGGCGTTTCACCGGACGTCCGTGGGGCGCTTCCTTCAGCAGCTCCGGCTTCTCGGCCGCCTCGCGTGCGATCGCCAGCATGGCGTCGCAGAACGCGTCGAGCGTCTCCTTCGCCTCCGTCTCCGTCGGCTCGATCATCAGCGCCTCCGGGACGATCAGCGGGAAGTAGATCGTCGGCGGATGGAAGCCGTAATCCATTAGCCGTTTCGCGACGTCGAGCGCGGTGATGCCGTACTCGCGCTTCAGGTTCCGCGCGCTGAGCACGAACTCGTGCATGCACAGCCGGTCGAATGGGAGCTCGTATGCGACCTTCAGGCGGGCGAGGAGGTAGTTCGCGTTCAGCACGGCGACCTCGGACATCTCCCGTAGCCGCGGTCCATACGCCCGAATGAATGCGTACGAGCGGACGAATACGCCAAACGGTCCCGTGAATCCGCGCACCTTCCCGATCGATCTCGGGCGGTCGTAGTCGAGCCGGTACGCGTCGCCGTCGCGCACGACTGCTGGGACGGGGAGAAACGGCTCGAGCGTGTCACGCACGACGATCGGACCGCCGCCTGGGCCGCCGCCCCCGTGTGGCTGCGAGAACGTCTTGTGCAGGTTGATGTGGACGATGTCGAAGCCCATGTCGCCGGGCCGCGACAGTCCGCACACGGCATTGAGATTCGCGCCGTCGTAGTAGAGGAGGGCGCCTGCCTCGTGGAAGATCTTCGCGACGTCGTCGATGTTCTCGTCGAAGAGTCCGAGTGTCGACGGATTCGTGAGCATGAGCCCGGCGGTCCGCTCGTTCACCAGCTCGCGCAGGTGAGCGACGGCGACGTTTCCCCGCGCGTCGGTCGCGACCTTCGCGAGCTTGTAGCCGCCCATGGTCACGCTCGCCGGGTTCGTGCCGTGCGCGGTGTCCGCGGTGATGACGGTGTCGCGCTGGGCGCCTTCGCCACGGTCGTTGAAGTACGCGCGCATGAGCATCAGGCCGGTCAGCTCGCCCTGGCTGCCCGCCGCCGGCTGGAGCGAGCAGGCGTGCAGCCCCGAAATCTCGATCAGCGCCTCCTGCAGGCGCCACATCAGCTCGAGCGCGCCCTGGGCCGCGTCTTCGTCCTGGTAGGGGTGGAGGTCGCGGAAGCCCGGCAGCATCACGAGCCGCTCGTTGACCCGCGGGTTGTACTTCATCGTGCACGAGCCGAGCGGATAGAAGCCCGTGTCGATCCCGAAGTTCCGCGTCGAGAGCTCCGTGAAATGCCGCAGCAGCTCCGGCTCGGCGAGCTCCGGCAGGCGCGGCGGCTCGGCGCGGCGCAGCTCCTCGGGGATCTCGGCCGCGGGAAGGTCGTGACTCGGTGGGCCTCCGCCCTTCCGGCCGGGTTGCGACCGTTCGAAGATCAGCTTCATGCGGCGAGCGCCTCGGCGAGTAGGTCGACGTCCTCGCGCGTGCGCCGCTCGGTGACGGCGACCAGAAGGGCGTCGTCCAGACCCGCGTAGTCGCGCCCGAGGGCATAGCCCGGATTGACCCCGTGCTTGCGGGCGGCGCGGATGACGTCCTTCGAGTTCCGTCCGACGCGGACGGCAAACTCCTTGAATGTTGTCCGCTCGGGAAACACCGCGTCGAAGCCAGCTTCAGCCAGCCGTTCCTGCGCGAGGCGCGCGAGGCTCATGCAGGTCTCCCCCACCTCACGCAGACCCTGTGGCCCGAGCCATGAGAGGTACACGAGGCCCGCCAGCGCGAGCAGCGTCTGATTCGTGGTGATGTTGGACGTGGCCTTTTCGCGCCGGATGTGCTGCTCCCGGGTCTGCAGCGTCAGGACATAGCCGCGCTCGCCCGCGGCGTCTAGCGTCTCGCCGACGATCCGTCCGGGCATGCGGCGGGTGAACTCGCTCCGCGCCGCGAGAAATCCGTAGTGCGGGCCCGCGAAGGACTGGTAGTTGCCCGCCCCCTGACCTTCGCCGATCGCCAGCCCGCAGCCGTAGTTGCCGGGCGCCTCGAGGACGCCGAGCGACAGCGGATCGACGTGCGCGACTGCGACCGCCTCCGCGTCGTTCGCCGCCGCCGCTAGGTCCGGCGCCGGTTCCAGGCATCCGAAGAAGTTCGGCTGCTGGAAGATGACGCAGGCCGCGTCGGTTGCGGCTCGTCGCAACTCCTCCGGGTCGGTCGCGCCGCCGCGGTGGGGAACCTCGACGACTTCGAGCCCGAAGCCGGGCGCGTAGGTCTTGACCACCTGCCGCACCTGGGGGTTGGTCGCCTCGGTGACGACCACCTTCGAACGGCCGGTCGCGTGCTTCGCGACGAAGCAGGCGTCCGCGGCGACGGTCGTGCCGTCGTAGCCCGAGGCATTCGAGACGTCCATGCCCGTCAGCTCGCAGATGACGGTCTGGTACTCGAAGATCGCCTGGAGGACTCCCTGGCTCATCTCGGGCTGGTAGGGCGTGTACGCGGTCAGCAGCTCGCCGCGCTGGAGGACGGCGTCCACCACCGCAGGCACGTAGTGGTCGTAGATGCCTGCACCGAGGAATGACACCTCGCGGGTCGTGTCGATGTTGCGCGAGGCGAGATCCTCGAGGTGTCGCGTCAGCTCCTGCTCGGTCAGCGCCGGATC
>JBASRJ010000237.1:0-3514 GCA_049273785.1 Gaiellaceae bacterium
GCGATGAGGTCGTCCACCCCCTCGAAGATTGTCTTGAGACGCAGTTCCGGGCGCTCGGCCGCGCGTGTTCTCCACCACCCGTGGTCGATGGCCCTGAGGCGCCCGTCGCTTTCGTGGACGATGCCGTACCCGCATGCTGCCGTACCTGGGTCGATGCCTATGACTTTCACGGCGACAGGTTATGGAGGCTGTCGGACAGTCCTTTAAAGTCGGCCGCGTGGCGGGGGACATCTGGCTCACCTCTCCGGACGGCACCGAACACGAGCTGCGAGAGACGCTCACGATCGGCCGCGGCCCGGAGAACGGCCTCACGATCCCGTCCACCGCGGTCAGCCGAACACACGCTGCAGTCATCTTTCGCGAGGGACGCTGGTACATCGAGGACCGCGGCAGTTACAACGGGACGTTCCTGAACGGGACGCGCGTCAACCCCGGGACGCCGCTGCCGCTTCGCCACGCCGACCGGATCGAGATCGGCGGCCAGGCGCTCCTGTTCTCCTGGCCTGCGCAGCTGGGCGATCCGGAGACGACGGAGCCGCTCGAGGAGTTGGCGCCGAGCGACCCGACGCAGCTGTCGTCGTTCCAGCGTCAGGTCGTGCAAGCGCTCTGCGGCCCGTGGCTCGCCGGCGCAAGCCTCGAGAGCCTCCCGTCGAACGAGCAGATCGCAGCGATGCTCGGGACGCCGGGGGCGACCGGAACCGTCAAGGCCGCGCTGCGCCGGATCTACGCGAAGGCAGGCCTCTCCGCGCAGCCCTCGCACGCGAAGCGACGCGCGCTGTGCCGTGTCGCCCGCCAGCGCGGCTGGGTCTGAACTACGAGGCGACCGCCTCGAGGACTTGCTCGGGGATGTCGAAGTTCGCGAACACATCCTGCACGTCGTCGCTCTCCTCGAGCTGGTCGATCAGGCGTAGCACCTTCTTCGCCTCCGACTCGTCCGCGACCTCGATCGTCGTCTTCGGCACCATCGTCAGCTCCGCGGAGTCCACGGTGAAACCTGCGTTCTCGAGCGCCTCGCGCACGGCAGCGAGGTTCTCCGGCGCCGACACGATCTCGAAGATCGAGCCGTCGCGGGAGACGTCGTCTGCACCGCCCTCCGCAGCCGCGAGCATCAGCTCGTCCTCGTCGACGCCGTCGGCCGCAACGACCACGATCCCGCGCCGCTCGAACAGCCACGAGACGGCGCCGGACCCACCGAGATTGCCGTCGTTCTTGTCGAACGCGTGCCGCACGTCCGACGCGGTGCGGTTGCGGTTGTCCGTCAGCGCCTCGACGATCACGGCGACGCCGCTCGGGCCGTAGCCCTCGTAGACCACCGTCTCGAACGCCTGCGCGTCGGCGTCCGCCCCTGAGCCGCGCGCGATCGCGCGCTCGATGTTGTCCTTCGGCATCGAGTAGGAGCGCGCCTTCTCGATCGCGTTTTGCAGCGCCAGGTTGCCGGCGGGATCGGGACCGCCCTCCTTAGCGGCAACGATGATCGCGCGCGAGAGCTTCGAGAAGAGCTTGCCGCGTTTCGCGTCGGCCGCGCCCTTCTTGTGCTTGATCGACGACCACTTGCTATGCCCGGACATTCATCTCCTTCCGAACCCGGTCGAGGAACAGCTCGTGCACGCGCGTATCTTCCGTCAACTCGGGGTGGAACGACGCGACGAGGAAGCGACCCTGCCGCAGGAGGACCGGCTCGCCCTCGTGCTCTGCCAGCACCTCGACGTCCGCCCCTGCTTCGCGCACGCGCGGCGCACGGATGAAGACGCCGCGAAGCGGCTCGTTATCGCCTCTGAGCCGTAGATCCGCCTCGAAGCTCGCCACCTGGCGTCCGTAGGCGTTCCGGTCGACTTCGAGGTCGATCAGGCCCAGATGCTCACGGTCGAGGACGATCATCCCCGCGCACGTACCGAGCACGGGCGCGGCGAACGAGCGCAGCGCCTCGTCGAGCCCGTACAGGCGCATCAGCCGCATGAACGTGGTCGACTCGCCACCCGGAACGACGAGCCCGTCGAGCCCGTCGAGCTGCTCCGGCTTGCGTACTTCGACGACGTCGGCGCCGAGCCGGCGCAGCATCGCCGCGTGCTCGCGGACGTTCCCCTGGACGGCGAGAACCCCGATCTTCATGCCGGAAATGCTAGTCACGACGCGACCTTGACCCGATCCGGCGAGGCTTCTAGGGTCGAGCCCGTGCTGAAGCGAACGCTGCTCGTCCTGGCGGTGGTGGTCGGCCTTGCTGCGCTCGCCGCCGTCGCCGCGCCCGCGGCCTCGGCGCCCTCGTTCGCGTCCGAGCAGCTCGTCGGCGCGACCGCGAACGACAATTGGGAGCCGACGGTCGCGGTCGGTCCGCACGCGCCCTGGGTCTACCAGGCCGTTACCGCCATCAACGACCAGTGCGCACCGCACGACTGCGCGAGCTACAGCATCCTCGTCCGTTCCTCGAGCGACGGAGGCGCGACCTGGGGCCCGCTCGCCCCGGTCTGCGGCGTGGCGTGCAAGAACGTCCCCTGGCAGTTCGATCCCCAGCTCGCGGTCGCGAACGACGGAACCGTGTACGCCGCGTGGCTCAACACGTTCAACCCGGGCACCGTGCTGTCGAAGTCGTACGACCACGGCGTCACCTGGACGCCGCCCGTGACGATGAACGGGAAGCTCACGTACAACGACAAGCCGATCCTCGCGATCTCCCCGTCCGGGAAGGACGTGTACGTCGCCTTCAACGACAAGGCGGATGCGTACGCGGTCGCCTCTCACGACTACGGCGCGACGTTCTCCGCGCCGGTCAAGACGAACGCCGACACGTTCTCCTACCTTGCCTACGCCGGCACGGTGGCGCCGAACGGCAATGTCTACTTCGGCGAGACAGGCGAGGGGAAGTTCGCGCTCGGACCCGAGCCGGTGGCGCTCGTCAGCTCGTCCGACGGCGGCAGCACGTGGAAGACCACGATCCTGGACACGAGCCAGGAGTCGCCGCCGTGCGGATTCAAGGGCTGCTACCGCGACTTCTTCAGCTCACAGGCGACCGTCGCCGCGGACTCGAGTGGCCGGCTCGTCTTCGCGTACCTCCTGAGCACGGTGGCGGATGCGCCCAAGAGCCTCTACGTCCGGACATCGGTTGACGGAGTCGCCTGGAGCGCGCCAACGCTCGTGAACGGCGCCGGCGACAGCAACATGCCCGCGATCGCGGCGGGACCGAAGCCGGGTGACTTCCGGCTGGTCTGGCAGGACGACCGCAACGGCGCCAACGGCTGGAACACCTGGTTCGCGCGCTCGACGACCGGCGGCCGAACCTGGTCACCGCCCGTGCGCTTGTCGAATCTCGGCTCCGGCGCGCTGTACAAGACCTCGGGCGGCTACACGTTCCCGTTCGGCGACTATCTCGGGCTGGCCGTCGACTCCGGCGGCACGAACCACGTGATCTGGGGCGAAGGAAACGGCATCTACGTCGGCCACGACACGGGTGGCTCCTGGTTCACCCGCGGCGGCTAGCGCCTCCGAACGGACATGTCCCTCCCGAGGCGCGGTGCCAGGC
>JBASRJ010000256.1:0-4146 GCA_049273785.1 Gaiellaceae bacterium
GCGATCTTGCTGCCGTCCGGCGACCAGGCCGGATCGGAATCGTTTGCGGGGTCGGTTGTCAGCCGCGTCTGCCCGGAGCCGTCCGCGTTCATGACGTAGACGTCGAGGAAGGCGTTGCGGTCGCTGACGAAGGCGATCTTGCTTCCGTCAGGCGACCAGGCCGGATCGAAGTCGTTGGCGGCGTTGTTCGTGAGCCTGGTCTGCGCCGAGCCGTCCTTGTTCATGACGTAGACCGCACCCAAGGGACTGCCGTAGCTCGTGTAGGCGATCTTGCTGCCGTCAGGCGACCACGACGGCCACTCGTCCCCGTTGCCGCTGTTGTGCGTCAGCTGCGTCGCCCCCGTGCCGTCGGCGTTCATGACCCAGATCTCGAAGTTGCGCGCGAAGGCGATCTGGCTTCCGTCTGGCGACCAGGCCGGCTCCCGGTCGTCTGCGGGGTTGTTCGTGAGCCGAGTCGGATTGGAGCCGTCGGCGTCCATGGCGTAGAGCTCGAAGTCGCCGTCGCGCTCGCTCGCGAACGCGATCTTCCCGTTGGCGCCTGGAAATGCCGACCGCGCAGCTCCGGGCGAACCAACGCCCAGCGCGCCCACACATAGGACGAGAAGGACCGCGCGCCCGAACCGCCTGGAGCTCATTGCTGCGGCTCCGAGCTCTCGACGGCCTCGACGATCCGCTCGCACTGAAGTTCCGCGCACCCCGCGGCGCGGTGCAACGCCGCCAGCGACGGCGCCTCGAAGACGTGGAGGATCGTCTCGTCGCCAGGCAGGAACGTCGTGCGGACGTACCGGACTCCGTCCCCGTCGTCTACCGAGCGTGCGCGTTCGCGAGCTTCCTCGACTGCGGCTGGACTGTTGGCCAGATAGGACTCGACGAGGTAGTTCGGCATGCGTTTAAGGTCGCAGCGGTCGCGCCGACGCGTAACGTGGAAACCCCAGGTCTTTGCTCGACCCTTCGCCATCACGCGACTCACGGGCAGCCGAGACTCATCCGGATGCGCTGCGCGGCGGCGATCAGATCGGCTGCCGCGCCGGCGGGGATCTTGTTGCCGGATTGCGCCTGCACCTCGTTGACGAACGCGGCGAGCTTTCCGCAGGCCGACGTCGTCTGACCGGACGACAGGTCGCGCGAGGCGCCCTGGATCTTCACGAGCAGGCTGTTCGCGATCCCCTTGTCGAGCCCGAGCGCACGTACCTGGGCATCGAGATCGGCGAGCTGCTGCTGCGACGGACGCCCGTCGAGCGGATCGCATGCGTCCCCGATCCCGTCGCCGTCACGGTCAGCCTGCGTCGGATTCGGGACGAGCGGACAATTGTCGGACGGATCGGCGATGCCGTCCCCGTCGGTGTCGGGCGTGAGCGGCACCGTGAACGTGCGCGCGTAAACGTCGTGGTCGGTGAGGCCGTGATCGACTGCCGCATAAACGACACGCACGCCGCCGCTCGGGAGGACGGTCAGGTCATTCAGCACTTCGTCCACGGTCGGCGTGTCTGTTACGCGGTAGAGCGTGTTCGTGGCGATGATGTAGACGTAGATGTCCCACGCGGAGCTGAAGCTCTCGAACGCGACGACCCCGCGCGAGATGCTGGGGTTCTGCTGGATGCCGGCCAGCTGGAGCGGGACCTCGGGGCCGCCGGCGACGGGCTTGAGATAGATGTCCTTGGCGGTCGCGCTCGGTCGCTCGGAGTCGTAGACGACGGTCGTGCCGTCGGTGTCCGGATTGCCCTCGTTGGAGAGCGTCGCGGCCACCGTGGTCGGCGCGCCCCAGGCCCCGCCGCTTCGCACCGCCTGGAGGATGTCGCAGTTGCTCCCGAAGCATCGCTCCCAGGTGATGACGTCTCCTGTCGCCGAGATGCCGGGGTTGCCGTCGGAGTCGTACGACTGCGACAGGTTCGTAGCCGTCCCCGCCACGAGGTCGTACGCGAAGATGTCGCCGTTCCCGATTTCGAGCTCTTGGTAGGCGACGGTGTCGCCACCGATGACTGTGCCGAACCTAGTCATGGGAGTCGCTAGGGGCTGCGGGTCGAGCTCTCGCAGCGTCCCGTTTACGACGTCGAAGACCATGGCGGCGGTCTTCCCGTCGGCGGCCCTCGTACGGCTGAACACGATGCGGTTACCGCCCACGTCGGAGAGGTTGTCGCTGTCCCCCGGGGCACCACTCGGAACGACGTGGTCGATGCCGGTCAGGAAGTCGAAGTAGTGAATCCTCGAGCCGTTGAGGAAGTCCTTGTCCGTGTAGACGGCGAGATCGCCGCTCACGTGCGGCTCGGTCTGGTCGCCAGGCCCGTTATTGATCGTCGTCGTCGTGCCGCCGGCATCGCCGCCGTTCGCGGGCACCACCGCGCCTGCCGTACCCGTTGCCACCGCCGCCGCGAGGGCCACCATCGCCGCCGCGCGGAGCATCCGCCTGGTCATGTCGCCTCCTCCCGCATTGGATGACTCGAGCGTCGCACCGGGCTCGAGCGCGCGTAACGTGGAAATCCCGGGACTTTGCTCAGCCGTGGGGACTAGCTCGTCAGCCGCCCACCACGCCGCCGGTCGCCGTGTCGACGAGAACCGCCGAGCCTGTATCGGTGACCCCGTCTGTGAAGACGATGCCGGGGATCGTGTTGTCGATGAACACGTACCGGCCGTTTGGGCCGACGCTCTTGCGACACGACCATCCGTCTAAGTTGCGGTCGGCGGGTCCGAATTCGCCGTTTGAATAGGTGAACACGAGCTCGAACACGGATGGACACTGGTAATACGGATCCGAAACCACGGCCGGCGCAGAGCTCGGGACGAGCAGAGCAGCCGCGATCGCCGCTGGTATGGCGAGCGGACCAACGAGGCGGAACATCGTTTCTCCCTTCGTAACTGTGCGATCGGTGTCCATCGTCACGAGGCGGGGGTCTGAGATCGGCCCCGAGGCGTCAGCAGCCAGTAGGTGACGTAGGTGACGCCGTTCAGCATCGTCGGCGCGATCGGCCCCGACCAGCCTGCGGGCGCCTGATCGTTGACGTCGATCGAGCGCAGGTGGATGACCGTGGTCGACGTGAAGCAGACGCCGGCGCGCAGCGGCTGGTTCGGCTCCGGCTTTTCGTCGAGCGGCGGCAGCAGCGTCTTGTCAGTCGCGTCGTTGCAGACCGCCGGGTTCTGCAGGTAGGTCGCGAGCGACTCGCCGAGGATCTGCGGGAAGAATCCGACCGCGAGGTGCGGGTACACGCACGGCGCGGCCGTGCAGTCGTGGATGTGGTGGTTCGCCGGCAGCGTGTCCGACGTGAACTGCGCCGACGCGACCGCTGCGAACACGAGCAACGTCGCGACGGCCGCAGACGCAAGCAGCGTCTTCATGGCACTCCTCTCTCTGTCGGGGCGCGGCGAATGTCGTGCACGCGCCGCGAGGGTTGGTCAGCGTCGATCGAGTGGGTGATCCGATCGCCGGTCAGCCCCGCCTGCCGCGCCGCCTCCGCCACGTCCTCACCCGAGGTCGCGGCGAAGAAGTGCATGCAGGTCTCGTCCTCAGGCAGGTACGTCGAGCGGAGATAGCGGACGGACCGTCCGGGGGCTCCGAACGACTCGGCGGCAGCGCGAGCACGCCCGGCGGCCTCTTCCAGCGCCGCCCGCGAACCGCCGGCCAAGTAGAGCTCGAGGCAGTAATCCGGCACCGAGCCAGCATCGCCCGGCAGCCTCCGGCCCGAAAGCCGGAAATCCGGACACTTTGCGACGCTCGCGCCGCGATCGCTGCCCTATCTCTCCTCGGGCATCGCCTCCAGGTCCGCCAGCCGGCACGCGAGCTCCGTCCGCGATCGAACGCCGAGCTTCGCGTATGCCCGCGTCAGCGCCTTCTCGACGGTGTGTACCGTCACGAACAGCTCAGTCGCGATCTCGCGATTCGTCTTCCCGGCGAGGACGAGGTCCGCAACGCGCCGCTCGCTCGGCGTCAGCTCGCCGGCGGAGCTTCGGCGGCCGCCGATGCGCTCGAGCTCCGCGCGTGCCCGCTGCGCCCACAGAGGCGCGGGGAGGGCGTCGAAGACTGCGAGCGCACTCTCGAGCGCCTCCCGTGCAGCCCGCCGCCGTTTCGCGCGGCGGCTGACGAGGCCGAGGACCAGCAGCGCCCGTCCCCGCTCGAGCGGCTCCGACGCCGCCGCCAGCAGCACGGCGTGGTCC
>JBASRJ010000259.1:0-6878 GCA_049273785.1 Gaiellaceae bacterium
CCCCCGCTCCTCATCCTCGGGCTCACACCGTCGATGCGTGACGCGCTCGCGCGGCGCGGCGGCCGCGTGCTCGCGCGCCTCGCCCGGCCGTGGGTGTCACTCCCCGTGTGGCTTGGCGTTTGGTACCTCGTCCACCTGCCTGCGGTCTACGACTACGCCCTCCGGCACACGTGGGCGCTAAACGGGGAGCATGCGCTGCTGATCGCGGCGGGGCTCCTGTTCTGGTGGACGGTGTTCGGCGGTGTTCTCGCGACGCCCGGCGCGCTCGCCTACCTCGGGGTCGCGTTCGTGAGCTCGATCTTTCTCGGGCTCGCCTTCATCTTCTCGTCGACTGCGTTCTACGACTTCTACAAGGACGCGCCGCGGCTCTGGGGCTTGTCCCCCGCGAAGGACCAGAACCTCGGGGGCATCCTGATGAACGCGGAACAGACAGCCGTGTTCCTCAGCGCCCTGTCGTATTTCCTCGTGCGGCTGCTGAACGAGGAGGAGCTCCAACACGCGGGCGAAGGCCGGAAAGCAGAAGCGGGGCGCTGAGCGCCCCGCTTCGCTGTCCTCGGATTGGACGTGCCTTACGGGAGTGAGGGAACGGTTACCGGCGGAAGTGTGGGTGCCGGCGGAGGTGCCGGTGCCGGCAACGGCACATCGACGACTGGATCGGCAGCGACCTGATCGAGGGGAAGCGCCAGGTCCGGGTCGGCCTGGAGTTCGGCCGCAGCCGCCGCGTCCATCACCGGCGCAGGTCCACTGGCGTCGCCCTCGGCTGCGTCCTCGGACGACATGTCCGCCCAGGAGGCGTCGGCCCAGGAGGCGTCTGCCCACGAGGCGTCGCCCCACGAGGCAGCGCTCCAGGCAAGGTCGCCCCACGAGGCAGCGCTCCACGAAGCGTCGCCCCACGAGGCGTCGCCCCAGGAGGCCGTGGTCCAGGACGCGTTGGTCTTGACGAAGTCGCTCCAACTCGCCGCGTTGAACAGGAGCGCGCCCGCTGCATCCGCCGCAAGGAACGCATTCAGGCCCTTGTTCGGATTCGGCGCCGTGCCGGGGTAGTTCGCCGCGCGTGCCGCGTTGATCTCGCCGACGCCGGCGGAGCCGGGCATCGCCTGCGGCAGTGGCTTCGCCGTCACCATCAGCACGCCCTTGAGCTGGTCCGGCGTCCACGACGGGTGCCGGGCGAGCATCTGGGCCGCAGTGCCGGCGACGACCGGGGCCGCGAACGACGTCCCGGACAGTTCCATGTAGCCGGGCGAGACGATGTGATCCGGCCGCTGGGTTGCGAGCGTCGCGCTCATCGGGACAGCGCCGACCATGTACCGGCCGGGGGCACCCAGTTCGGGCTTCCGGAAGCCGTCTTCGGTGTAGCCCCACGCCGACCACGGCGCGGCCTTGTCGTCGAACGGCTTCAGGCTGTTGCCGAGATCCACAGCGCCGACGGTCATCACGAAGGGATCGTTGCCGGGCGCGTACATCACGCCGCTCGGCCCGATCGGGACGCCGTAGTTGCCTGCAGCCGCGACGACGAAGACACCGTTGAACCAGAGCTTCTCGACCGCCCGATCGAGCGGGTCGTTGTAGAAGTGGTTCTTGGCACCCGAGTGCAGCGAGAAGTTCGCGACCTTGATGTTCAGCGCGTCCTTGTTCTGCAGGATGTAATTGCACGCTGCGATCACGTCGCTCGTGAGCGCAGTGCCGCTGTCGTCCATCACGTCGATCATCAGGAGACGCGAGTTCGGCGACGCACCGGCGTGACCGGGAGCGGAGCCTGCCGCGATACTCGCGACGAACGTTCCATGACCGCGACCGTCCCCGGGCGAGTTCGGCGTCCGGCTGGTCATCGTCACCTGCGGAAGCACGCGTGCGCCGCCGTCGAAGTCCGCGCGGTTAGCATCAATGCCCGAGTCGACGATCGCGATCGTGGGGGTGTCAGGAGCGGGATGCCCCGGCGTGCCCCACAGCCTCGCGTTTCCGGACTCGTACGGCCACATGTCCGTCGAGAAGTGGACGGCGCTCAGCTTGATCGGAGCGTCCGCGGTGATCGTCAGCCCCGGAGACTTCGCGAGTTGCTTCAGCTTGCCCGCCGAGATGTCCACTGCGACCGCACCGATGAGGCCGAGTTGCTTGCGGACATCGCCACCCAGCCCGCGGAGCTTCACTTTCGCGTCGTCAACCCCGCTCGAGCTCTGGATGATGACGTGCAGCTTCTGATCAGGATTCGTAGCCGCGCCCTGCAGAAGAGCAGGCGCGATGAAAGTTGCGTCGTTCTTCCCGCTGTTGCCGTTGCCTTTGCTGCTGGCAGTCGCACCGAGCGGGACGGCGATCGTCAGGGCGGCAACGATCCCGAGCACGAGACCGCGTCCACCGCGGCCCCAGAGCGCGTTCGCGCGCCGACCGCTGCGACCCCACATCGCGTTGGAACGAGTGTCGCCGCCATGGGAGCTGGATCCCCACAGCGCATTCGAGCGAGTCTCACTCCGAGGACTGTTCGAGTCTTTCACGGTTAGTTGCCTCTCTCCCTTTCTGCCGCGCATCCCAAGGCGCGGGCCGCAGTACCTATGCGCAAGCTAGTGAGGGGATGGAGGCGCAACCTCACCCGAACGGGTCAGGACCGGTGAAGATCACTCCATCGGGGGAGCTAGCTCCGAAGCGCACAAGACGCGCCTTTCAGGGACGGATCAGCGGCGGCGGAAGCGCCGGCGGTCCGGCTCGTTCACGTCCGCGGCGAGGGCTCGTTCGTCCTCGCCGGTCTCCTCGTCCGGCTCGTCTCCGGACACGGCCGGGTTGAGCGAGGCCTCGTCGAAACCCTGCTCCCAGGGGTCCAGAGGGACGGCGTCGCCCGACTGCTCCTCGGCCGGCAGCACGCGCACGTGGCGCGGGGCAGCCGAGATCCCCGCGTCGTCTTCGCCCCCATCCTCCCGCTCTCGCCGTTGCCACCAACGGCGGCGGGGCTCCCCGACCGCCTCGGCGTCCCGTGCCCCGTCGCCGTCGACGAAGGCGGCGGCGATCGGCTCGGGCTCGGTCTGCTCCGCAGCAGGCTCCTCAGCGGCAGCCTCTTCCGCGGCCGGCGCCTCCGGGGCTCGATCGTCCTCGATCCCGGGCGGCGTGCCGATCATCGTCATCGCATCCGAGGGCTCCTGTGCTTCCTCGAAGGCCGTCCAGCCGATTGCTTCGCCCTCCTCGGTCCGGTCGACCGGAGCTTCCGCCTCGACGATCGGGTGGACGGGAGCGGGCTCGGTGCGCACGAACTCGAAGTCGCGAGCGGATGCCCACTCGATGAGCCCGACGAGCAGCCACGCAAAGGCCATCACGAGCACGATCACCCACCAAGCGAGCTTCGCGACGCCGAGCGCGACGGCGACCACGATGATGAAAGCCGCCTCACCGCCGATCCGCCAGACCGCGGGCGAGATGCCCTCACGCGCGGGGCGCACGCCGTAGCCGTACGCCGGCGTCGTCGGCCACGTCTGCTGCGTCCAGCCCGCCGTCCGTAGCACGCGCAGGTCCCCCCGCAGAGCGGCGGCCTGCCGGTGGAACGAGTCGACCGCCTCGAGCGTCCGCAACGAGGCGTCGAGTTGCGCGGCGTGACGGTAAAAGGAATCGAACGCCGTCTTGACGCTCTGCTGGTCGTACCCGTGGTCGGCGATCGGCAGGTCCTCGACCCGCGGCAGCGGCTCACGCGACGGGTGCTGCGGCGTCGGCCAGGCTTCCTCGCTCACCGTCAGAGTATGCCGCTCTAGGCGACTTGCAGCGGAATTCGACTGCGTGCGAATCCAAGTCGCGATGATGGACGGCCGCACGGGCGAAGCCCGCACGGCCTCTCGGCGGCGCCGCCTAGTCGGCGCCTTCGTCCGCCGTTTAACCCGCTGCTTCGGCTCGGCGGAGGCCTCCGAGCGCCCACAGCGCGAAGCCCGCGACGAGAGCGGCGCCGACCCCGAAGGCAACCAGGGTCTGAGTCGGCTCTCCCGATACAAGCCCGCGCGCCGCTTCGAGGACCGGTGTCAACGGATTGGCGCGCGCCACGGCGTGGATCCAGCCGCGGAGAAGATCGAGCGGGACGTACACGGGAGCGAAGAAGAGCGCAAGGAACACGGGCATCTGCATGACCGGCCCGGCCTGTTGCGACCGGATCCGCATCGCGACGCCCGTCGACCACAACGTCCCGGCGAAGTTGACGAGTAGCGCAAGCGCGTAGAGCCCGAACAGGTCGATGCCGCTTCCGCCAACCTTCATGCCGACGGCGAAAGCAACGGCAGTGATGATCGCTGCGGTGATCAACCAGCGCACCGCAGATGCGATCGCGTAGCCGAGCACGAGACCGCTGCGATTCGGCGCAGCGAGCAAGAGGCGGCGCGTGAATCCGGTCTCGAAGTCGCGCGCGACGCCGAACCCCGAGAACACGCCGCTGAACGCAGCCGACTGCAGCAGCACGAACACGAACTGGAAGGCGGTGTAACTCCCGGCGAAGGTGAAGCCCGGGACCTGCCGCACTTTCGACAGGCCGCCAGCGAACGCAGCGAAGTTGAGCAGAGGGAACGCCAGCGACGGCAGGAAGATCACCGGGTTCGTCAGCGCGTTGTGTAGCTGCCGCCACGCGACAGCGCGCGAGACGTCGAAGAGCTGGCGCACGTTCACGTTCTCGCCATCCTCTGCGGCAGCGCGGCGGCAGCCAGGCCGAACCCCGCAACGACGACTCCCAGCCCGATCCCGAACGCAAGCCCGAGCGCCTCGCCGTCCCAGCCCGTGATGACCAGGCTCCGCACGCCTTCGATCAGGTACGACACCGGATTGATCGTCGCGAGCCAGCGGAACCACGTCGTCCCCATCAGGTTGCGCGGGATGTTCATCGACGAGATGAACAAGAAGACGAAGAAGAGCGGAAAGAGACCGTTCACCGCCTCGGTCGAGCCGGTGCGCAGCGCGGCGTAGGCGCCGAACGCCGCGAAGCCGAGCGCGATCACCGCCGCGAGCAGGATCAGCACCAATCCACCCGCGATCCCGGACTTCAGGCGGACGCCGAACACCAACCCGATCGACAGGTAGAAGAGACCCTGCACGAGGGCGAGCGTCATGACGCCGCCGAGCTCGCCGGCGAGCAACGCGATCCCGCGCATCGGCGTCAGCGCGAGCCGGTTGAGGAACCCCGTCTGGATGTCCTTCGCAAGGTCGATGCCCGCATTGCCGGTTGCGAAGAGGCCGCCCTGGATGAACGGGACGGCGAGAGCGAAGGCGAGGAACGAGTTCGTCGGGAATCCGGGCAGGCGCGTCTCGGCACGCAGGCCGCCGGAATTGACCGCGAGGAGCAGAACCGGAAAGAGGAGCGGGAAGACAACCGCCGCCGGCTGCCGCAACGTCCGAATGATGGAGCGCCGCGCGAGATACCCGACCTGGAGCGCGAGCGCCCGGTTCACGCTCGCGCGGGCTCCGGCTCGAGCTCTCCGTTGCCGTCACCGGCGCCCTCGAGGTGCCGGCCGGTCTTGTCGAGGAAGACGTCGTCGAGCGTCGGCTCGTGAATCTGCAGGTGCGCGATCCGCAGGCCCTCGTGGTCGAGCGCGCGGACGATCTCGGCGAGGTGACCGTCCGACGAGCTGAGCTGGACCGCGACGGTGCCAGGCGAGAAGCCGGTCGTCGGCGTGCCGAAGCGTTCGAGCACGGTCGCCACCGCGCCCTTCTCGTCCGCGTTCGCAGGCAGCGCCTCCACCGTCGAGCGCGCGATCTGACCCTTCAGCGACTCGGGCGTTCCCTCGGCCACGATGCGGCCGTGGTCGATGATCCCGACACGGTCTGCGAGAACGTCTGCCTCTTCCAGGTACTGCGTCGTGAGGAAGACCGTGACGCCGTCCTCCTTTGCCAGCCGGCCCACCTCTTCCCACAGCGCGGTACGGCTCTGCACGTCGAGACCCGTGGTCGGCTCGTCGAGGAAGAGGATGCGCGGGTGGTGCACGAGGGCGAGCGCCAGATCGAGCCGTCGTTTCATGCCGCCCGAGTAGCCCTTGACCTTGCGGTCGGCCGCTTCCATGAGACCGACGCGTTCCAGCAGCTCGTCGCTTCGGCGCTTCCGCTCCTCGCCGCCGATGCCGTGCATCGCCGTCTGCAGGCGGAGGTGCTCGCGGCCGGTGAGCAGCGGATCGAGAGCGGCCTCCTGGAGGGCCGCCCCGATCGCCTTGCGGACCTCCGGTCCTTGCTTGACAACGTCGAATCCCGCCACGCGCGCGGTGCCCGCGGTGGGCGGCAACAGCGTCGTCAGCATCAGGACGGTCGTGGACTTGCCGGCGCCGTTCGGGCCCAGGAAGCCGTAGATCTCGCCGGGCTCTACGCGAAGATCGATCCCGTCGACGGCGCGCGGCCCCTTCTTGAACTCGCGAACGAGACCTTCGGTCTCGATGCTGTTGTCCTGCGCGGCCTGCACCACGTGCAGGCTACCGGTGTCAGTCGAGCTCGCGGTGCAGGACGGACGCGACCGCACGCAGGGCGACGCGCGTCTCGTCCAGGCGCGGCTCGCGCGTCGTGACGCGCTGGAGTGCGAGACCCGGGAGGAGGAACGCGCGCGCTGCACGATGTGACGAGGCCTGCACGAGCTGCCAAAGCTCCATCGTCACCGCCAGCGAGAGCACGGTGACGACGAGCGGCGTCATCGTTGCGGTCGGCAGCGGCCAGAATCGCTGGCCGAGCGTCGCGACCGGAAGCAGAAGCGCTGCGAAGTTCGTGCCGCACCGCGCGGAGAAACGCGACGGACGGGCAACCCCGCGCCACGTGTTGCCGAGGCGCCGCAGCTCGGCGGCCGCGATCGCACGGTGCTCCGCGCCGTGCAGGAAGAGCGTGCGGCCGCGAAGGAGCCACAGGACCAACGCAGCGGTGAGCGCAAGGCCGACGACGAAACCGGCGCGCCC
>JBASRJ010000265.1:0-9644 GCA_049273785.1 Gaiellaceae bacterium
CGCCGGCTCGTCGAGGAGCAGCACGTCGGGCTCGATCGCAATCGCTCGCGCGATGCAGAGGCGCTGCTGCTGCCCGCCGGATAGCGACAGCGCGCTCTTCTTGAGCCGGTCCTTGACCTCGTCCCAGAGTGCCGCGCCGTGCAGCGCATTTTCGACCCGCTCGTCGAGCCCGCTGCGCATCCCGAGAACGCGGGGGCCCCATGCGACGTTGTCGTAGATCGACTTCGGGAACGGGTTCGGCTTCTGGAACACCATCCCGATCCGCCGTCTGACCTCGACGGGATCCACTCCGTCGCCGTAGAGGTCCTGGTCGTGGTAGAGGACCTTGCCGTCGATCTTCGCTCCGGGGACGAGGTCGTTCATCCGGTTCAGGCAGCGGATGAACGTGCTCTTTCCGCAGCCCGAAGGCCCGATCACCGCGGTGATGAGGTTGCCGTAGACGTCGAGGTCGACGTCGCTGATGGCGGTCACCGTCCCGTACGTCACGGTCAGCGCCTGAATGTCGAAGACGACCTTGCGCAGCTCCGGCACGGGCGCTTTCCGCTGCTGAGCGATCTCCACGGGCGCCACGTCGATCGTGATCGTATCGGTGCGACTCCCACTGGTCATTGGCCGAGCTTCCTCCTGCTGCGTGCGAGCAATACCCTGGCAGCCAGGCTCGCGACGAGGACGAAGGCCATCAACACGAGCGCTGCCGCCCAGGCCTGCTCGTGCAACGCCTTGTCCGGCTGCTCGGAGTACGTGAAGATCAGGACGGGGATGTTCGGGAGTGCGTGCGTGACGTCTGTGCTGACCGCTGGGCTGAAGATCGAGCAGGTGAACAGCAGCGGCGCGGTCTCGCCGGCCGCCCGCGCGACCGCGATCACCGTGCCGGTGAGGATCCCACCGAGCGTTGTCGGCAAGACCACGCCGACGGTCGTGCGCCAGCGGCTGACACCCAACGCGAGGCTCGCTTCGCGGAGCGACTGTGGGACGAGCAGGAGAACCTCCTGCGAGGCCCGCGCCACGAGCGGCAGCATCACGATCGCCAGCGCGAACGCGCCGGCGAAGGCGCTCTGCACGTGGCCGATCACGAGCAGGCCGTAGACGAAGATGCCGGTGACGATCGTCGGCATCCCGTTGAGAACGTCGAGACAGAGCTGGATCACCGCGGCCACGCGAGGGTTGGAGAACTCCGTCAGGTAGACCGCGCCGAGAACTCCTACCGGAAGCGCCATCCCGGTCGCCATTCCCACGATCAACGCCGAACCGACGATTGCGCTCGAGATGCCGCCGGGCGCGCCGAAGAGCGCGGGCGGCGTCGTGAGGAACTGCCAGCTGATCGCCGGGGCAGCACGCAGCGCGACGGTCACCACCACGAGCACGAGCACGCCGACTGCGAGCAGGGCCGCAGCCGTGCCGAAGCTCTCCATCATCCTGTTGACGATGCGGCGACGGCGCAGGCGGCCGCCCGGATGCAACGACAGCTCGGGCGTGACCGCACTCACCGGCGAGACTCCCGCAACGGGTCGAACCGGCGCACGATCACCTGCGCGGTCAGATTGGCGAGCAGCCCGATCACCAGCAGCAGCGCCCCCAGGTAGAGCAGTGACGACGCTTCGAGACCCGACGCGGCGCCCTGGTAGCTGGCCGCGATCTTGCTCGCGAGCGTGTCGCTCGGCCCGAAGATGTTCTTCGCGATCTTCGTGCCACCGCCGATCACCTGCGTGACGGCGATTGCCTCACCGAGGGCGCGGCCGAGACCGAGGATGACTGCGGCCGCGATCCCCGAACGCGTCGCGGGGAGAATCACGCCGCGCACCATTTCCCACCGCGTCGTCCCGAGTGCGAGCGCGCCTTCCTCGAGCTCGCTTGGCACGGCGAGGAACAGCTCGCGGCAGATGCTCGCGATGATCGGGACGATCATGATCGTGAGGATCAGGCCGGCCGTGAAGAGCCCTGTCCCCGTCGCCTCGGGCACGCCGAAGATGGGGATGAAGCCGAGCTTGTTGTGGAACCAGGGCTCGAGGTGGTGCGCGAGGAACGGGCCGAGCACGAGGATTCCCCACAGGCCGAGGACGACGCTCGGGATGGCGGCGAGCGTCTCGACGAGGGAGCCGATGATCCCCCGCACGCCGCGCGGCGCGAGCTCGCTGAGGTAGAGCGCGATGGCGATCGCGAGCGGCGTCGCAATCACGAGCGCGATCAGCGACGAGATCGCCGTGCCGTAGACGAACGCCAGCGCGCCGAAGTGCCTGTGCACCGGGTCCCAGGTCCGCGCGACGATGAAGTGGAGCCCGAATCGCGAAAACGCCGGATGCGCGAGGTGGAAGACCTTGTAGACGATGGCGACAAGGGCGGCGACGCCCGCCAGAGCGCTCGCGAGCGTCAGTCCGTGGAGCAAGACATCGCCGACCCGATCGCCCAGCCGGCGACGAGATACGCGGATCGAGGTCGTCGTCGGGACGGCGTCCACTCAGCGGCGAGCGTACTGCCGCCGGCCCTCGATCCAATGGTCGGTCACCACCTTGTCACCAGTTCGTCACCAGGGTTCTGCCCATGGAGGAAGCGGCAGCGGGCACGCTCGCGGTGACCTGAACCACCGGAGAGGAGAAACCTTGTCACGTCGGACTCTGGCCGTCCTCGGCGCACTCGGCCTTGCGCTCTTGCTCGTCGCGCCGGCCGGCGCGAAGCAGAATGCCAGCTCGCTCACGGGCGCGGGCAGCTCGTTCGTCTCGAAGCTCGTGCAATCCTGGATCCCCAAGGTGGACAGCGACCTCGGCATCAAGGTCACCTACGGCCCGATCGGCTCGGGCGGCGGCATCAACGCAATTACGAATCGCACCGTCGACTTCGGCGCGAGCGACGCACCGCTGACGCCCGATCAGTTCGTGGCCTGCAAAGGTTGCGTCCAGATCCCGTGGGCGTTGTCGGCGACCTCGATCGCGTACCGCGGCGACGCACTGCCCAACCACATCCACCTGACGGGGAAGGTCCTCGGAGACATCTTCCTCGGGAAGATCAAGAACTGGAACGATCCGGCGATCAAGAAGCTCAACGGCGGCAAGAGCCTGCCGAGCCTCGCGATCACTGTCATCCATCGCTCCGACAACAGCGGCACGACGTACAACCTGACCGACTATCTGAACCACGTCAGCCCGCAGTGGAGGTCCGGACCGGGCAAGGGCGTCGCGGTCGACTGGCCGACAGGGGTCGGCGCGCGCGGCAGCTCGGGTGTGTCCGCTGCGCTCAGCCAGACGAACGGCGGCCTCACGTATGTCGACGTCGCGTTCTCGCTCGCGAACCACTTCAAGTTCGCGGCGGTCCAGAACCGTGCCGGGAAGTTCCAGATCCCCGGCCTGAACTCGATCAAGGCGGCGGGCGCGACAATCCTGCGCGTCGCACCGAACAACGGCGGCATCTCGATCGTCGATCCCGCGAAGCGGGAGCCGCTTGCCTACCCGATCTGCACGTTCACCTACGTGATCGTCCCGAAGCAGACGGCGAAGGCCGCCGAGCTGAAGAAGTTCATCCGCTGGGCGATGACGAAGGGGCAGACGGACGGGCCGAAGCTGCTCTTCTCGCCTCTTCCGACGGTCGTGCTGAAGGCAGGCCTGAAGACCCTGCCGCTGATCCACTCCTGACCGGCCCTACGGGGCGGGGAACGTGCAGCGAATCTGCAGTCCCCGCCCCGGCCCACCGGCAGCGTGAACCTCACCCCCCGCGGAGGCGACGACATGCTTGACGATCGCGAGACCGAGACCCGTCCCGCGCGACGCACGGGCTCGGTCACTGCGGAAGAAGCGCTCGAACAGGCGGGGAAGCTCGTCCTCCTCGATGCCGCGCCCGTCGTCGTTCGCCTCGAGGACGTCGGCTCGCGCTGCGAGCGTCAGCGTCGCGCCGGGGCCCGCGTAGCGAATCGCGTTCTCGGCCAGGTTCTCCGCGACGACATACAGCATCCGGCGGCGCAGCGGCAGCTCGACCTCGGGAGCGGCGTCGACGACGATGTCGACGTCGGCCCGCTCCGCGCTGTCGGCGAGCCGGTCACGGACCTCGTCGAGCACCGGCAGGGCGGGCGTCGAGCCGAGGGCAACGACCTCGCGCCCGCTCTCGAGCTCCGAGAGGAAGAGAACGTCGTCGACGAGCTCGCTCATCTCCTCCACCTGCTCCCGCGCCTTGGCAAGCAGTGCGTCGCGATCGGCGCCCCCCAGCGCCGCCGTGTCGAGCAGGGCGAGCAGCCTGGCCAGGGGCGTGCGCAACTCATGCGAGACTGCGGCTGTAAAGCCGACCCGCAGCTCTTCGTAGGCCCGTGCCTCCTCCATCATCCGACGCGAGTATGGCCAAAGTCCTGATCGTCGAGGACGACGCCGTCATCGCCGACGGGATGGCTCGGCATCTGGCGGCGGCGGGATTCGATCCTGTCGTCGCGGGCAAGGGCGACCAGGGGCTCGCGCGCCTGCGCTTCGAACGGCCGGATGTGGTCGTGCTCGACCTGATGCTCCCGGGTCGCGACGGCTGGAGCGTGATCCAGGAGGCGCGTGCCGAAGGGATCGCGACGCCGATCGTCGTCGTCAGCGCCCGCGGGACGGAGCACGACCGCGTGCACGCGCTCGAGATCGGCGCCGACGACTACATGGTGAAGCCGTTCTCGATGAAGGAGCTGGTCGCGCGGGTGCGCGCTGCGTCGAGGCGCGCGAACCGCCGCGACGACACCCCGCGCGGCGAGCCGATCGACATCGAGGAGCTGCGCATCGACCCGCGCGAGGTGCAGGCGTTCGTGGACGGCGAGAGCGCGGAGCTGACGCCGACCGAGTTCCGCCTCCTCTACCAGCTGGCGCTCGAGCGGGGCCGCGTCGTCACGCGCGACGAGCTCCTGCAGAAGCTGTGGGGCCGCCGCGAGACGCACCGCGACCGGACCGTGGACGTCTTCGTCCGCCGCCTTCGCGACAAGATCGACCGCAAAGCGACGCGGCACACGTTCATTCAGACGCGGTACGGGGTCGGCTATCGCCTCGACGCGGTCGCCAAAGGCGACTAACCGAAGGTCGCGCTCCGGACGTCGGTCGCGATCACGATCAGAATCGCGGCCGCAAGCGCGAGCCGGTAGATCACGAACGGGGAGTAGTCGTGCCGCCTGACGTAACCGAGGAGCAAGTCGATCGCGACCAGCCCGATGGCCGCAGCGGCGATCGTGCCGACGACGAACGGCCCGGTCGAGCCGGCCGGGAGCGAGTGGATGACGACGTGCTTCACACCTTTGTAGAGCACGGCGCCGAAGACGACCGGGATCAGCAGCAGGAACGAGAATCGCGCGGCAGCATCGCGTGAGAGACCGCTGAAGCGGCCCGTCGTGATCGTGATGCCCGAGCGTGAGACGCCCGGCATCAGGGCGAGCACCTGCGAGATGCCGATCAGGAAGCCCGTGCCGAAGCGGAGATCGGCGATGCGAAGCCGCTCGGGCCGGCGGTCCGCGAGCCAGAGGAGGACGCCGAAGACCGACAGGAAGATCGCGATCTGCCACGGCTGCCCGAGGTGCTTCTCGATCGGCGACTCGCCGGCCGCGCCCGCGATCCCGGCCGGAACCGTCGCGGCGAAGATGATCCAGGCGAGGCGCTCGTCCACGTTCGTGACGGCTCGCTTGGCCACGGACGAGAACCACGCACCGACGTAGCGCACGACGTCGCCCCAGAAGTACGCGATCACGGCAACGAGCGTTCCAAGGTGGAGCGCGACGTCGAACGTCTTGTTGAAGTCCGGATGTGCCTCGAGGTAGTGCCAGTTCGCGATCCACGGCACGAGGATGAGGTGGCCGGACGAGGAGATCGGCAGCAGCTCCGTGAACCCCTGCGTGATGCCGAGCACGAGGGCCTGCCAGTCGGAGAGCCGGCCCGCGCGCTCGCCGACGCGGCCTGCGGCGAGCGCGATCGCGATCAGCAGCAGGATCGCGGCCGACAGGTAGACGAGACGGACACCGCGACGCGAATGGGCGGCGGCCGAAGCCGCTGCGGCACGCTCGCTCACCGTCTCGACGGTATCAGCCCCGTTCGAGCCCGTCCCGGAGAACCAGACCCACCAGGCGACCGTCAGACGTTGTGATCAGGAAGCTGGTCAGACCCTTGGGTCGCATCCGGTCGAGCAGCGAAGACACGCCGATGCTCGGGCGGACCGTGCTCGGCCCTTCGGTCATGGCGTCCTCGACAGATCCGTGGTCGTCTCCCCGAAGCGCGCCTCGCCCGAGGCGCCCGAGCACGACCTGCGTCTCGTTGACGACAATGCAGGTGTCCCAGCCGGCGGCGCGCACCCGCTTGCGCACGGCACCCAGGTCGTCGTCGAGTGCGCACGTGGGGACGTCCCGGCGCGCGATGTCGCCTGCGGTCGGCTCCTCCGTGATCGTGCCCTCGCGCGGCAGGCCGAACGAGCCCCAGTCACGCTTGCCGTGTTCGTAGTCGTACACGTCCGTGAACCCCATCGCTTCGAGCCGCCACGCGGCCCGTGGGCTGAGATCTCACTGATAGTCGTTGCAGTAAACGATCACCGGGCGGTCGCGGTCGAGCTGACGCGCCGTCTCCCGATTCAGCTCCTTCAGCGGCAGGTTGATCGCCCCCGCGATGTGCTCCTCCTCGTATTCGGGACGCGGCAGGACCTCGACGAGCTGCGCGCCGTCCGCAACCAACCGCTGCACACCGTCCCGGTCGATCGGCCGCGGCACGTTAGCCGCGCGGGACCAGCGAAGCGACGGCCGCCCGGCCGCCGGCCTCGTAGACGACGTCGACCGAGTCGTGCTTGCGATAGGTCCCCGCGATCCCGAGCAGCATCGAGAGCCAGCGGATCGGGCCGAGCCGCCCCTCGTGCGCGAGCGAGCGCCTGAACACGAGCGTATCGCCGATCCGGTCGAAATCGCTGCCGGGCTCCTGCCGAACCCCGTTCACGTACACCTCGTAACGATCTCCGACACCGCCCGGAAGCTCGACGCGCGAGGGTTCCTCCACCGCTTTAGGATGCCAGTCTCGGTGAGGCGAAGAGCCCTCGTCCTCCTCCTCGTCCTCGGCGCCGCGCTGGCGCTCGCCGGGGCTGCCGACGCCGGGAACGGCGGCTTTGCGCCCGCGACGCCGCATTCGCCGAACGCGAGCGGGATCAACGACAGCTACAAGCTGATCGCCCTCTTCACGGGGATCATCTTCGTGATTGTCGAGGGGGCACTGATCTGGTTCATCTTCCGCTACCGCAGCCGCGGCAGGCCGCGAACGGCGGAGGGCCCGCAGATCTACGCGCACACGCGGCTCGAGCTGATGTGGACGGCGGCGCCGGTGCTGATCCTCGCCGCGATCGCCGCGTTCGTCTTCTACAAGCTGCCCGGGATCAAGGACGTCCCGGCCGCGAAGGCGCAGGGCGGGCCGCTCGTGATCCGGGTCGAGGCGCACCAGTTCTACTGGCAGTTCACGTACCCGGACGGGGCGACCTCGATCGACGAGCTGCACGTTCCGGCGAACCGTGTCGTGCGGGTCGACATCCACTCGGAGGACGTCGATCACAGCTGGTGGGTGCCGGAGCTCGGCGGCAAGTTCGACGCGATCCCCGGGGTCACGAACCACACGTGGTTCAAGGCCAACCGGATGGGAACCTACCGCGGCCAGTGCGGAGAGTTCTGCGGCGTCTTCCACGCCGAGATGACCGCGCGCGTGGTCGTCGAAAGCGATGCGGCGTATCGCAGCTACCTCGCATCCGTCCGCGATCCGCTCATTCTTGGCGGCCAGGAGTGGCGTGGCGTGTGCGCGAAGTGTCACGGGCTCTCGGGCCGCGGTGGCTACGGGCCGAACATCGCAGTCAACGCGGTCCTCGTGGAGCACGCGGGCCTCCTGCGGATCCTCGAGCAAGGTCAGAACCAGCTGAAACCGATCTCGAGCTACATGCCTCCCGTCGGCCGCGGGTGGACCGACGCACAGGTAAAGGCGCTCGAGACGTACTTGAAGGCGCGCGTCTACAAGGGGGCGCCGAGTGGCGGCTAGAGCGGAAGCACCGCCGCTGTACCGGGAGGACTGGCGCCGTGGGCGCGTCGCCTCGTGGGTCACGACCGTCGACCACAAGCGAATCGGGATCCTGTACATGGTGACGTCGCTGGTGTTCTTCGGCGCGGGCGGCCTCCTCGCGCTGCTGATCCGAGCGCAGCTCGCGACGCCCGACGAGCACTTCGTCACGCGCAACGCGTACAACGAGCTGTTCACGATTCACGGCACGACGATGATCTTCCTGTTCATCGTCCCGTTCTGGGCCGGGCTCGCGAACTTCCTCGCCCCGCTGATGATCGGAGCCCGGGACATGGCGTTCCCGCGCCTGAACGCGGCGTCGTACTGGTTCTTCCTCTTCGGCGGCGCCGGGATGTTTCTCAGCTTCCTCGCCTCCGGCGGTGCGGCGAAGGCCGGCTGGTACAGCTACCCGCCGCTGTCGGAGAAGTTCTACTCGCCCGGCACCGGACAGGACATCTGGATCCTGTCGCTCCACCTCGTCGCGATCTCGTCCGTGCTGGGCGCGATCAACTTCCTGTGCACGATCCACAACATGCGTGCCGCGGGGATGAGCTGGATGCGCATCCCGCTGTTCGTCTGGGCGGTCGAGATCTACTCGATCCTGCTCCTGCTCGCGATCCCGGTGATCAGTACCGCCCTGACGTTTCTGTTGCTCGACCGGCAGGTGGGCACGCACTTCTTCGATCCGTCAAATGGGGGCAGTGCGGTGCTCTACCAGCACCTGTTCTGGTTCTTCGGCCACCCCGAGGTCTACATCATCATCCTGCCGGCGATGGGCGTGCTGTCGGAGGTGATCCCCGTCTTCTCGCGCAAGCCGATCTTCGGCTACAAGGCGATCGCGTTCTCGACCGTTGCGATCGGGTTCTACTCGATGCTCGTCTGGGCGCACCACATGTTCAGCGTCGGGCTCCCGAACTTCCTCAACGTGTTCTTCATGCTCTCGTCGATGGTGATCGCCGTCCCGACGGGCGTGAAGATCTTCAACTGGATCGCGACGACGTGGCGCGGCAACCTCATCCTCGACACGCCGATGTTGTGGGCGCTCGGGTTCCTCTGCGTGTTCACGATCGGAGGGCTCTCGGGGATCTTCCTCGCGGCCTTCCCCGTCGACTGGCAGGTGACCGACACGTATTACGTCGTCGCGCACATGCACTACGTGATGTTCGGCGGCGGCGTCTTCGGCGTCTTTGCCGCGCTCTTCTACTGGTGGCCGAAGATCTTCGGGCGGTTGCTCGACGAGCGACTCGGGAAGATCCAGTTCTGGCTCGTGTTCATCGGCTTCAACCTGACGTTCTTCCCCCAGCACATGCTCGGCCTGATGGGGATGCCGCGGCGGAACTTCACGTACTCGCACCACGGGCTCTGGGAGACGTACAACCTGATGTCCTCGATCGGATCGGGCATCATGACGATCGGGTTCCTCGTGTTCGCCGCAAATGTCGTGAAAACGAGTCGATCCGGCCCGCGGGCGGGAAACGACCCGTGGATCGCAGACACGCTGGAGTGGTACACGACCTCGCCGCCGCCCGAGCACAATTTCGACCGGGTGCCCTACGTGACGAGCGCACGGCCGCTTCGCGACCTGAGGCGCCGGCTGGCGCAGGCCGATGCGGTCAGCTAGCCCCGGGCCCTGGCTGCGCC
>JBASRJ010000268.1:0-2803 GCA_049273785.1 Gaiellaceae bacterium
TGAACCGCCCCGGGGTTCTTGGAGGCTTGTTCTCTTGAGAGGATCGGGTCATGTCAAGGAAGCCGCCGTATCCGCGTGAGGTCCGGGAGCGGGCCGTGAAGATGGTCTTCGAGCATCGTGGCGAGTACGACTCGGAGTGGGCGGCGATCGGTTCGATCGCCGAGAAGTTCGGGATGACTGCTGAGACGTTGCGTAGCTGGGTGCGCCGTGCCGAGGTCGATGACGGTAGGCGGCCAGGGACGACGACCGCTGAGGCCCAGCGGATCCGGGAGCTTGAGCGTGAGAACCGTGAGCTGCGGCGCGCGAACGAGATCTTGAAGGCGGCCTCTGCTTTCTTTGCGCGGGAGCTCGACCCGCAACTGCCGAGGCGTTGAGCGCCTTTGTTGACGAGCAGCGTGATGTCTTCGGGGTCGAGCCGATCTGCCGCAGTCTGGGGATCGCCACGTCGACGTACTACGCCGTCAAGAAGCGCCACAGAGAGCCGTCTGCGCGCGCGTTGCGTGACGCAGAGCTGCTGGTGGAGGTTCGTCGGGTCCACGACCGGTCGCGCGGCCTCTATGGGGCGCGCAAGGTGTGGCTGCAGCTACGCCGCGACGGGATCCCGGCTGCGCGCTGCACGGTCGAGCGGCTGATGCGCAGGGACGGGCTTGAGGGCGTCAGACGTGGCCGCCGGCGCCGGACCACGATCGCTGACGGCCGGGCCCAGCGGCCGCTCGATCTCGTCGACCGCGACTTCAATGCCGATGCACCGAATCGCTTGTGGGTCGCGGATTTCACCTACGTGATGACGTTCTCCGGGGTCGTCTACGTCGCGTTCGTGATCGACGTCTTCAGCCGACGGATCGTCGGCTGGAAGGCCGACACGACGATGAGAACGAGCCTCGTGCTGGACACGCTGGAGATGGCGCTCTGGAGCCGCGATCACGCGGGCCTGCCGGCCGGTGAAGGGCTCGTGCATCACAACGACGCTGGCAGTCAATACGGGTCCTTTGCGTTCACCTGCCGGCTGCTCGATGCCGGCATCGACGCCTCGGTCGGAAGCGTCGGCGACGGCTATGACAACGCCCTGGCCGAGACGACGATCGGGGAGACTGTCCGTTCTTCTGTGTGTGAGGTCGTGGCGGCTTGTTGATGGTCGTTGTCGGCGTCAGCCGGGGAATCGGTCTCCGAAGTGGATCTTGAGGGCCGAGCGGGCGGCTGTCCAGGCGCGGTTGCGCTGCCATTTCGCGTCGGCCTTGATCAGCGCGAGGTAGATGAGCTTGGTCGCGGCCTGCTCGTCGGGGAAGTGGCCGCGGGTCTTGATCGCCTTGCGGACCTGGCGGTGCAGCCCTTCGATCGTGTTGGTCGTGTAGACAGCGCGGCGCAGGTCTTCGGGGAGCGCGAGGAACGGTGTGACGTGCTCCCAGCTGGTGCGCCAGGCCTGGACGGCGGCCGGGTAGCGCCCGCCCCATTCGGCCTCGAAGCGCTCAAGTTGCGTGAGGGCGTCCTCGGCGTTGGCGGCGGTGTAGATCGGCCGCAGCGCGGTCGCGACCTTCTTCTTGTCGCGGTAGTTGACGTAGCGCAGCGAGCTGCGGATGAGGTGGACGATGCAGGTCTGCACCCATGTCTGCGGGAACGTCGCCTCGATCGCTTCGGGGAAGCCCTTCAGGCCGTCGACGCAGGCGATCAGCACGTCGCCGACGCCGCGCTGGCGCAGGTCGTTGAGGACCGCCAGCCAGAACTTCGCGCCCTCGGTCTCCTGCCACCAGATCCCGAGCACTTCGCGCTCGCCGTCGCAGGTGACCCCCAGGGCGAGGTAGCAGGCGCGGTTCTTGACCGAGCGGTCCTCGCGGACACGGACCATCATCGCGTCGAAGTTGAACCGCCCCGGGTTCGTTGGAGGCGGTGGTTATTGAGTTTCCTGCTTCTCCATTGTGTGTTTGAGATAGAGATTCTCGAACTCGACCGGGGGTGCGTCCCCGGAGCCTGAGTGCAGGCGTTCGTGGTTGTACCAGTCGACCCATTCGAGGGTGGCGAGCTCGACGTCGGCGAGCGTGCGCCAGGGTCCTTCCCGGTGGATCTTCTCGGTCTTGTAGAGGCCGATCGGGGTCTGTCCGATGAAGTGTGTGTGGTCGTGGTGATCGACCGACGGGCTGGTGTTGGGCCGGTCGGGACGGGAGCCCCGGAGGGGCGAGCGTCTCGACCGGCTCGGTGGCCGGTCCGGGAGAGGAACCATCACCATGAGCACGATGAAGTCCAAGCGGCGTCCGGAGGCGGGCGCTGAGCCTGGGGCCGAGGGGCCGCCGCAGGAGGTCATGGATCGCCTGACCGATCTGCTGCCCGAAGGGGCGCTGGATGAGGCTGTTCGTGGCCTGAAGCCCGAGGAGCTGTCCGGGCCGGGTGGGTTGTTGTCGCAGCTGGCGGGCCGGGTCGTCGAGGCGGCGTTGGAGGCGGAGATGACTGACCATCTGGGTCATCCGCCGGGCGGGGTGCCGCAGGCCTCCAACGTCCGCAACGGCTCGACGGCGAAGACGGTGCAGACCGACCTGGGGCCGGTGCAGGTCAAGACGCCGCGCGACCGGGCCGGCAACTTCGAGCCGCAGATCCTGCCCAAGCGCGCCACGCGACTCGCCGGCCTCGATGAGAAGGTGCTGGGCCTCTATGCCGGCGGGATGACTGTCCGGGACATCAGCGACCACCTGTCCGAGCTCTACGGCACCGAGATCGGCCGTGACACGATCTCGCGGATCACCGACGCCGTGCTTGAGGACGTCGCGGCGTGGCGCACTCGGCCGCTCGATCAGGTCTATCCGGTCGTCTACTT
>JBASRJ010000273.1:0-2197 GCA_049273785.1 Gaiellaceae bacterium
CGCGGCGCAGCTCGTTCAGAATCGGACGGCGAACGACACCGAGGTTCGTAATCACGATCACCGCGTCGACCTTGGCGCTCAGCGCGATCGTGTCGCTCACGTGCAGCAGAGGAGGCGCGTCGAGCAGTACGAGGTCGGCGCGTCTCTCCAACTGTCCGAGGACGTCGGTAAGTGCCCGTGAGCCGAAGAACTCCGAGGGACTTGCGAGAGCCGGGCCGGCTGTAAACAGCTCGAGCAGCCCTCCGACGGCGCCGTTGCCACTCGCGCGACCGCTGGAATCCAAGATCGGTATCGGAACGAGCGCCTCCTCCAGGGTGGAGCGTCCGAGCACAACCTGTGTGAGCCCCGCCGCGCTGACGTTCGGCCCATCTGTGGGAAGGAGGAAGCGGTCGAGATAGGGACGCCGCATGTCCATGTCGACGAGCGCCACTCGCCGCCCTGCTCGTGCAAACGCGACCGCAAGATTCGCCACCGTGGTCGACTTCCCCTCGCCGCTCAACGCGCTCGTGACCATGATCGTGCGCGCCTGACGATCGAGGTTCATGAACTCGACGTTGGTCGCGAGAATCCGGAACGCCTCGGCATCGGGACTACGAGGCGTCTCGAGCATCACCAGCGCGTTGCGATTGCGCAAGCGGCGTTGCGGCTCCGCAATGCGGCCGAGGAGCGGCAGGCCGAGCCGCGCTTCGATCTCGTCGGACGAGCGGATTCGGGTGTCGAGCGCCTCGCGCAGGAATGCAAGCCCGACGCCCAGGATGAGGCCAAGGACAAGGCCGAGCGCGCCGTTGCGGGTCGGGCGAGGCTGCACTTTGGCGGCGCCCGACGCAGAACGGACGAGTTGTGCGGCCGAGCCTTGGAGCAGCTCCATTGTTCGGAGCGACTGATCTTTGCTGACTAGCTCCTGGTACACGGGCGAGCTCTGCTGGCCTGCGGCCGCGAGCTGTTTGATCTGCTGCTCGATCCCCAGCCTTGCCGTGACGAGGGCGCCCGTGTCGCGCTCGCGGCGATAGCCGATGTACGCCTGTGCGTACCGCGTCGCGAGCTCGGCGGCGACGTGCGGATTTCGGTCGGTGACAGAGAAAGTCAGGAGGTCGGCAGTGGAGGAGGGCGTAACCGACGAGTTCGCCAGCAGCTCGTCTGCGCTACGGCCTCGTACGCTCGAGCCGGCCAGGGCGCGCTGCGCGACGGCAGGGAGCTGCGCGAGCGCAGCTTGAGTGTCCGCCGAACGTGTGGGATCGACGTAGGGAAGCTGGACGTTCGACAGCGTGGCAGCCAGGTTCTGGGTGTTGAGGAAGACCTGGGCCGAGGATTGGTAAAGAGGCTTCTGGCGCGACGACAGATAAACGGCGGCGGCCGTCACTATTGCGGCCGTGAGGAGGATGATCCAGAGGTTGCGTCGGAGCACCCCGATGTAATGCCTCAACGGCGAGGCATCGTCGAAATTACGGGTCATCCCCCGGCCATCCTCGGCACGTCGTCCATCCCCCCACTCTCCCCGCTGGCACCGACTTGCGGCTTCGATGGATCGTAACCACGAATGCCCGAAACGGCCAGGCTTGATCGAGACGATCTACGGCATGATGCCGTCGCTTAGCGAAACGGCTACCCAGGGCTACTATCAGCCTGGTTTTGCCCATGGCGACCGGCGAAGCACAAGCTCTCAAGCATCGATTGTGGCGCAGTGCACTCAGCCTGAGCCTGGACGTCGCTGCGGCTGAGGCGGTGAGCGTGATTCGGAACGCTTCGATCCGGAGCATTCTCCTGCGAGGCCCGGCATTCGCGCTCTGGCTCTACCAGGACGGCACTCGCTCCTACTCCGACGTCGACCTCTTGGTCGCGCCGGAGGACTTTGAGAGGGCCGAGCGGGTGCTGTCCGAGCTAGGCTTCGCCCGCTCGGCGATCCCGCCTCCCGCGGGCCACGCTCAGCTGTTGAGCAGGTCACGCGACTCTGCGGCAGTCGACCTGCATCGAGCGATTGTCGGGATCGGAGTACCGGAGAATGAGGCGTGGAGCGTCCTGGCCGCCTGCACCGAGGCGATCCCGGTGGGCGGCGCGGACGTCGACGTCCTGCGGCCACATGCACGGGCGATGGTGGTCGTACTTCACGCCGCGCAACACGGCGTTGGGAAGCCGAAGCCGCTGGAAGATCTCAGCCGGGTTCTCGGAAAGTTCACGAAAGCGGACTGGAGGGCAACGG
>JBASRJ010000274.1:0-8061 GCA_049273785.1 Gaiellaceae bacterium
CGGCACCGCCGGCGCCAGCTTCCACGGGCGCGGCGCGGGCGGGACCACGCGCTTCGTGCTCGACGGCGAGCGGGACGTGCTCGTCGGCGCGACGTTCGTCGGGCCGGAGACGGCGGAGCTGCTGCACGCCGCGACGATCGCGATCGCCGGTGCCGTGCCGCTCGGCACGCTGGCCCACGCCGTGCCGGCGTTCCCGACGCGCAGCGAGCTGTGGCTGGAGCTGGTCGAAGCCGGCGTATGATCGCCGGGCGATGACGGAGTTCCCGACGGTCCGCGTCGCCGCCGTCCAGGCGACGCCCGCGATCCTCGACGCCAGAGCGAGCGTCGAGAAGGCGGTCGCGCTCGTCGAGCGGGCGGCCGACGACGGCGCGCAGCTCGTCGTGCTGCCGGAGACGTTCGTGCCGGTGTATCCCTCCAACGCGTGGGCGAAGGCGCTCGCCTCGTTCGGGGGCGCCGACGAGCTGTGGGAGCGCCTGTGGGCGAACTCGGTCGACGTGCCGGGCCCGCTCGTCGACGAGCTGGCGGCGGTGTGCGCGCGGCGCGACGTCCACCTCGTGGTCGGCGTCAACGAGCGGGAGGAGGCGCGTCCCGGGACCCTCTACAACACGATGATCCTGCTCGGCCCGGGCGGCCTGCTGCACCGCCACCGCAAGCTGATGCCGACGATGCAGGAGCGGCTGTTCCACGGCGTCGGCGCCGGCGACGACCTGGCGCCGGTGCAGACGCCGCTCGGGCGGGTCGGCGGGCTGATCTGCTGGGAGAACCGCATGCCGCTCGCGCGCTGGGCGGTCTACCAGGGCGGGCCGCAGATCTGGGTCGCGCCGACGGCCGACGACAGCGACGGCTGGCTCGCGACGATGCGCCACATCGCGATCGAGTCGGGGGCGTTCGTCGTCTCCGTGCCGCAGTACATCCCGGCGAGCGCGTTCCCGGCGGACTTCCCGCTGCCGCTGCCGGAGGGGAAGGACGTCTTCGGCCGCGGCGGCGCCGCGATCGTGGAGCCGGCCTGGGGCGAGGTGATCGCCGGGCCGCTGTACGACGCGGAGGGGGTCGTCACGGCCGACTGCGACCTGCGCGTCGGCCTGCGCGCAAAGCGCTGGTTCGACGCGGTCGGCCACTACGGCCGCGCGGACGTGCTGGCGGGCCTCACGAACCGTGGGGGCCGGGAGGGTCAGCGCTCCGAACCCGAAGGCTCCAAGCTTCCACGCGAAGCATGAGGGCAGGCCAGTCCCCGTCCGCTCCGGGCGCGGCCTGCGGAGCGCCTTTTCCTCTCAAGCCGCGCGCTTGGCGCTCTTGGAACGCGTGCCCGACTTCGGCACGGTCACGGCGTCTACCACTTTCCCCATCGTGTTCATGACGCCGCAGCGAAGCCGCTCGCCTGGACCAGCCCGGATGCCGGAGGCTCACACATCGTCCAGCCTCCGGGGAATGCGTCTAACTGGACTTCTCACAAACCGGCCGGACCGGGAGGCGCGGCGGCGGGCGCTGGGGTCTGCCAAGACCTGAGGTGGCCTTTGTAGGGTCCGTATTGTCCCCTCCGACGGGGAGATCGACGCCGTCGGGGCGGTCGGTCGAGACACAGGAGGAGGTCCGAGGTCGGCGGTAGAGTGCCGTGCCCAGGTCCGTTCCAACCGCCTCAGCTCTGACGATTTCCGCCCAGCCCACCCCCATCGACTTCGTACCGTCGGTGCCCGAGCCGGCGTACTGGACTGATCTCGGAACCATGTACCGCAGCTCGGTGGAGGATTTCCTCGCCTCGACGGTTGCCGGGGCCGTGCGGGGCGACGTCCAGATGATCTTCACGTCGCCTCCGTTCCCGCTGAACCGGAAGAAGCGATACGGCAACAAGATCGGAGAGGAGTATCTGGAGTGGCTGGGCCATCTGGCGGAACCACTCGGTGATCTTCTGACGGACGACGGCTCATTCGTGGTCGAGCTCGGGAACGCTTGGGAGCCCGGCGAGCCTGTCATGTCGACCCTTGCGCTGGAGGCTCTATTGCAGCTCAAGAGGGCGGGGGACTTCAAGCTGTGCCAACAGTTCGTAGTCCACAACCCCGCGCGACTGCCGTCTCCGGCTCAGTGGGTCAACATCGAGCGCATTCGCGTCAAGGACGCGTACACCAATGTCTGGTGGATGAGCCGCACGGCCAAGCCAAAGGCAGACAACCGTAACGTGCTCAGCAGCTACAGCACGGCGATGAAGAAACTGCTCAAACGCGGCTCTTACAACGCGGGTGGACGACCTTCCCAGCATAAGATTGGGGAGTCGTCGTTCCTCACGGACAACGGCGGGGCGATTCCTCCGAATGTGCTGACGTTCAGCAACACCGTCTCCACCGATACCTACCGCAAGTACTGCAAGGAACGTGGGCTTCGCCTGCACCCTGCTCGGATGCCACCGGACCTCGCCGAGTTTTTCATCCGCTTCCTGACCGACGAGGGCGACCTTGTGTACGACCCCTTCGGGGGCAGCAACACGACGGGCGCAGCTGCGGAGCAGCTCGGCCGCCAGTGGCTGGCATCGGAGCCGGAGCTCGAGTACATCGACGGCTCTCGCGGTCGCTTCACGTCGGTCGAGAGTCCTGACGACCTGCTGTCGTAGCGTTCGCCTCAGCTTCGGAGGGTGCATTCGAGGGCCAGCGCTCGCTCGAATGCGATTGCAACTCCGCAGCGAGGGGAGTTGCGGGAGTTGCTATGTCTATATGGTACGGTCACGTACAGTTGCAACTTCGACAAGGCGGATGATCTCGATGATGGAGTCGAGCGACAGTTCGAGCGTGACGGTGGATCTGGATCGCGACGTCTACGAGTACCTCAGGGAGCACAGCACTTTTGAGGACACTGTCAGCACGGTGCTGCGGCGCGAGCTGCGCCTGGTGTCAACCGTGGGGACCACTGGTGGCAGCCCCTCACAAGGAAGCGCCTCCTCGCCTGCGGCGCCTTCGCGCGGCCGGCGCATTCGTGCGCACCGAGCCCCGTCTACCGGTCGACGGCGGGCGGCGGGCGGCGGGCGGCGGACCCGGGCCGCGTCAGGGACGCTCCTCCCGGAGCGGGAGTATCACCGGCCGATCCTCGAGATCCTCGTCGAGCACGGCGGCAGCGCCTCCAAGCAGGAGGTCATCGAGGAGATCAGCAGGCGGCTCGAGGGCCGTTTGACCGAGGCCGACTTGTCGCCGCTTGCAAGCGGAGGGATCCGTTGGATGAGTCGCGTCCAGTTCGCCCGTCTGCGGCTCGCCGATCGCGGGCTGATTGACAAGGACATGCCACGGGGCACCTGGAAGATCACGGCCGACGGGGTCAGGGCACTCGAGGAGGGGGCGGTCTAATGCCCGATGAGACACAGCAGGGCGGCGAGGTCAGCAGCTACACGCCCGACGAGGACATCAAGGTCCACCCGGAGAACGCGATCCGGCTCATCTGCAAGCCGTTTCAGAGTCACGAGAGCGGTCTGCCGGAGTGGGCAAAGAACGCGGCGGACGAGTACGCGCGCACCAACGCGCCCGAGCACGAGCGCGTGATCGTGCTCGTGATGCAAAACGGGCGTCGGGGCGGTCCCTCCAATGTCATCGCCTGCCTCGACTTCTCCGGAATGACCAGCGACGTGATCGAGCACGAGTTCCGTCACTGGGCCGACCCCGAGGCATCGCGCCGGGCCGGTGAAGAGACGAACGTACAGGGCGGTCACGGCAATGGCGGCAAGTGCTACATGACACAGATGTTCGAGGACTGTGCGTATATCCACGCCGTTAAGGGCAACCGGGGGTGTGTCTACGGGACGGTGGGCGGCTCGATCCGGCTCGGGTACTTTCCGGACCGTGACCGTGGCCGCGACTTCGACGTGGCGGACGTGCGGACGGAGCTCGACACGGCGCTCGTCGAGATCGGGCTCGCGGTCGACGACCTTCCCAACGAGGCCGTAGCCGCCCTCGATCGTCGGCAAGGGTTCACGCTCGTGGTCGGCCGCGGTGCCAAGGGGTATGAGTTGCGGGTCCCCGCGGCGCAGCTCGTCGGCGATCTCGTCGATCATCCGCAGATGCGTATGACGCTCGAGCTGTGCTCGGTGCACGCGCTCGCGCAGGGTCGGCCGCTGAACGGCGGTAAGCCGCTTCGGCTTCCGGAGATCCCGCCGTTGCCCGGCGGGGAGACACCACGCGTCGTCCCGATCCCGGACCGGCTGCCGGACCCGGTCTCGGGCCTCGAAATCTCGACGACCGGCGAGGGGGCGACCCCCGAGGGGGCGCTGACGCTGAAGACGTCCGAAACCCGTATGTGGCGAGGCGCCAAGAAGAGTCGTCACAACATCGTCTACAAGGCCGAAAGCGGCTACATCGGGTATCGACCCGTGCAGGAGTTCGACGTGTTCTCGAGCTATCGAGATCGGATCTTCGGCGATTGCGTTCTGAGGTCGCTCGAGGACTTCAAGCTCAACGAGCGAGCCGCGCTCGCGAGCAGCCCGCTCGTCCGTGCACTCGACGAGTGGATCGGGGAGCAGATCGAGGCGTACGCCAAGGAGTTCGAGGCGCGAGACCGGCAGAAGCACGACCAGGAGGAGAAGGACGCGCTCGCGCAGATCAACGCCGCGCTGGATCGCTGGAAGAACGATCTCCTCGACAAGGTGCTCTCGGACGTCGATGGCGCTGGCGAGCAGGGCGGAGGCGGAGGACCGCCGCCGCCACCACCGCTCCCTTCTGGCAATGCGGCGCGTATCGAGATCTCGTTGACCTTCTACCGTGCCGGAGTCGGTGTCGCGCTTCGGCCCGCCCTGCGTGCCTTCAATGCGGCAGGCGAGCCGATCCGGCCGCCGGCCGTGATGTGGCATTCGGACGACCCCTCCGTCGCGGCGGTAGACGAGGATCTGCGCATCATCAACACGTTCGAGCCGGGGGTGGCACGTCTTCACTGCCAGACCTTCGACGGCCAGACGGCCTCAAACAGCGTCGCCCTCGAGGTGGTGGAGATCCTTTCGATAGCGCTCCAGCCCGACGAGCTCGAGGTGCCGGCTGGCTCCCGGCGCCGGGTCGCAGCGACGTGTCGACTCGCCTCCGAGGAGGAGGCAGATGACGTCGCGCTGATGTGGACCGAGAGCGAGCCGTCGATCGCGCGCGTGAGCGCGGCCGGGATGGTGTTCGGATTCACGCCGGGCACGACCGAGATCACCGCGGCTGACGAGCGCTGCACCGCTGGCAACAGCGTCACCACCATCGTCGTGCCCGGCGAAGACGGGGGCGGCTCGGGCCGCGGCTACCCGCGCGTTCTCATCTCGGAGATCGACGCCGATCCGGACACCGGAGAGGATGTAGTTCTCAGCCCCGATGATCCGCCGGTGCACCAACAGGTCCACGACGTCGAGCGGAACATCTGGTGGATCAACAGCGCCTCTCCGCTCGCGCGTCTCTATCTCGACGCCTCGCACGGATTCGGGCCTGAGACGCGGGAGTGGAGGATCTATCACCTCGAGCGCTATGTCGACGTCATCGTCCAGATTTCGATGTCGCAGGGTCCCGAATCCGAGGACGAGCTGGACGTCGGCGAGTGGATCGCACGCTGGGGCGAGCGCGCGGCCGACGTCCAGTCGGCTGCGGTGGTGGGGCTGGCGACGTTCATCGAGAATGGGGATCTCCCCTCCTAGGGTCGCGATGCCGGGATTGACCGTTGTTGAGAAGCTGCTGCTGGCGGCCTCCGAGTTGTCGTCGTCGGGCGAGACGACCTTCACGGCGGAGGATCTCGTGGTCGCGGCGTGGCGCCTTGACCCCGAGACGTTCGGGCTGGCAGGCCACCTCGACGAGAACGGCCGTCCTGCCTTTCCGAACTCGAATCGCGTCTTCGCCGAGATCATGGGCTCAAAGCCAATCCGCAAGCAGGGGCTTCTTGTCAAGGCGGGAACAAAGACGTTTCGCCTGACCGAGTCGGGTCGTCAGCGCGCGCACGAGCTCATTGCCGCATCCGGTGCGAAAGGAGAGCCGCCCACCGCGGGGAAGGTCGCGTTCGGTCGGGACACGACGCGGGCGCTGCGCAAGCTGCTCGGCTCGCGGGCGGTAGAAAAGCTGCGCTCCGGTCGCGAAGGCGACGTGACGTTTCACGACGCGTCGTCGTTCTGGGGGATCAGCCCCCGCAGCAGCGCGATGCAGTTTCAGGGTCGGCTCGGCGAGGTCGAGGGCGTCCTGCGATCTGCTCGGACGGCGACTGAGCAGCGACCGATCCGATTCGAGCACGGCGGCCGCGCCTATTCGCGTGACGACATCGACCAGCTTCTCGCGCTTCATCAGACGATGCTCGAGCGCTTCGCCTCTCAACTGGATGTGATTCGGCGCCGCCGCGACGAGCGTTGACGCCGGGCGCCGGACCCCTCGCGGTCGCAGCGATACGAATCGGACAAGCGGAACGACCTGGGGTTGCCAGGACGGTTTGCGCTTCGTCCTGCTGCCCCCGAGAAATGCGCTCGAGTGGACTCGAACCACCACGGGCCATACGGCCCACAAGGCCCTCAACCTTGCGCGTCTACCAATTCCGCCACGAGCGCGGGGAGCGGGCAGTATAGCCCCGGGCCGGTGATCGCGGTCCGTCCGACGGGGCGCTATAGTGGGCGAACACATGTTCGTCTGGCAACCCCGCCACTAGGAGCGCCACCCGCGATGGTCGACCTCACGAAGCGCCAGCAGGAGATCTTCGAGTTCATCAAGCGGTACTCGGCCCGATACGGCTATCCGCCCACGGTGCGGGACATCGGCAAGGCGGTCGGGCTCGCCTCCTCCTCGACGGTCCACGCGCACCTCGCGAACCTCGAGCGGGTCGGCCTGCTGCGGCGCGACCCGACGAAGCCGCGCGCGATCGAGCTGCTCGACCGCGCCGTCGACGGCGTTCGCAGCATCGTCAGACCGACGGGCCTGCCCCTGGTCGGCCAGGTGGCGGCCGGGCAGCCGGTGCTGGCGGAGGAGAACATCGAGGACTACGTGCAGACGCCCAACGTCGCTGGCGGCGACCGCGGCGAGTACCTGCTGCGCGTGCGCGGGGAGTCGATGAAGGACGTGGGCATCCTCGAGGGCGACCTCGTCGTCGTCGAGCCGCGCGACACGGCCAGCGACGGCGAGATCGTCGTCGCGCTGGTGGGGGAGGAGGCGACCGTCAAGCGCTTCTTCCAGGAGGCGGATCACATACGGCTGCAGCCGGAGAACGACGCGATGGAGCCGATCCGCACGAAGGAGGTGCGGATCCTCGGGAAGGTCATCGGCCTCATGCGGAGCATGTGATGGCGCTGCTCGTGGCCGACCCGATCGAGCGCCCGCGGACGCTCTTCGGCGACGGGGAGGAGGACGGCGGCGTCGTGGGCGGCGGGCACACGCTCGACGAGGCGATCGTCGGCGCGTGGGAGGGGCTCGTCGCTCACCTCGCCGTCGCCTGTCCGCTGTGCGGCGGGACGATGCGGCCGCCGAGCGGGCGCTGCGAGGGGTGCGGCACGACGCTCTCCTGACGGGCGCCGTTGCAGCGCTCGCGGCGGGGGCGCCGGACGGCTACGCTTGCCGGGCAGGCCAAGCAGCCGCGGAGGCTCGCCTTCGAGGAAAGTCCGGACATCACAGGGCAGGGTGGTCGGTAACGCCGACCCGGGGAAACCCGCGGGAAAGTGCCACAGAAATAACACCGCCTACGTCCGCCTCACGGCGGGCCGGCAAGGGTGAAATGGTGCGGTAAGAGCGCACCGGCGTCGCGGCGACGCGGCGGCCAGGCAAACCCCACCCGATGCAAGGCCAAGCAGGACCGTTCGCAGGTTGCCCGCCAAGGTCCAGGTAGGCCGCACAGATGGATGGCTGCTCAACGACAGAATCCGGCTTACTGCCTGCTACGGAGAAGCCCCGCCCCGGCGGGGCTTCTCTATGAGCCGACGCTAGCGGCGCACCGTGCGCCAGGAGTCCCGGGTGATGCGCAGGATCACCACGGTGATCGCGAGGCCGATCAAGGGGTCGGCGGCCGGCGCGCCGAGCGCGACGACGATCGCGCTGGCGATCACGGCGAGCGAGACGTAGGCGTCCGCGCGCGCGTGGGCGCCATCGGCGATCAGGGCGGGGC
>JBASRJ010000297.1:0-7242 GCA_049273785.1 Gaiellaceae bacterium
CCGTTGCACTGCTCGCTCCGCGGTGAGGTTAGCGGCGCCCGCCGCCGCGTTTGCGCGCGCGCTCGAGCTGCCGGCGCATCTGCCGGTTCATCTGGTCGGGCTGCGCGTCGCCCTGCTCCCCGGCGGCGTCGAGATAGGCGCGCCGCTCGGCGGCGGTCATGTTGCTCATCGCGGCCTGCGCGCGCTGCGGATCACGCGTGGCTCCGTAGCGTTCGAGCTTCTTGATCGCGCTGGCAAGCTCGGGGTTCTGGCGCTCGAGCGCGGCCTGCGACGCCTTCTTCATCCCCCGTCCCAGCAGCGGGACCTTCAGGACTCCCTGGACGATCGGCTTCACGAACTTTCCGCCCGCGACCCGTGAGAGGAGCGCGAAGATCCCGAAGATCAGAAGCAGGCCGGCGAGGACGTAGAGCGGGGTCAGGTAGAGCCAGATCGAGGCGGTCACAACGCGGATCGTAACCGCCGACGCGAGAGCTAGGCTCGGCCGCTAATGAGCTGGCTGAAGCGCCTCATGGGATCAACGGATGCCGTCGCGGACGCGCGCGAGCGTGCGGCGCACGATTCGGAGCCTGCGCCCGAGAGCAGCGGTGATCAGTCCTCTGCCTTGCCGGGAGGTTGGGGCAAGCCCGACGTCTCGGACGAGGGGGACGTGATCGTGATCGCACTGCAGGCACCCGGCCTCGAGGCGGACACGGTCAGCGTCGAGCCGCACGGGTCGTCGTTGCAGGTCCGCGCCGAGGGCGAACGCGGGCCGCGGGAGCACATCAAGCTCGACGAGTCGCTCAAGTTCCCCGAGGGCAGCGACCTGAGCGGCGCGACTGCTTCCTACAGCGACGACAAGCTCGTCGTCCGGATCCCGAAGGCCGGGATCAAGCAGCAGGCAAGCTGACGCGCTCGTCGGCGACGGCGACGAGCCCGTCGGCGCGCAACGATTCGACTGCCTCCTGGTCGAGCTCGCCGAGCGGTTGTTCGGCTGCGGCCACGAGGCGCAGTGTTGCGGCGCGCCGCTGACGGAACGAACCTTCGAAGCGGGACTGCCTGCGGAGGGGCTCGTAGCGTCGGCCACGTGACGGGCAACGGTCGGCGAGCGGGCACTTGTCGCAGCGCGGGATGCGGACGAGGCAGATCGTCGCACCGAGGTCCATGAGGGCCTGCGCCGCACGGGGCGAGAACGCGTGGCCGGTGCGCTCCTGCACGCGGCTGACGTTCGTGTCGATCGGCAACTCACCGCGCCCGAAGGCGAAGTTCGCGACGGCGGCGGCCGTGTACGGCCCGACGCCCGGGAGCTCGGTCAGATCGTCCGGCCAGTCGTGCTCCGCAACGGCGCGCGCGGCGCGATGGAGGTTGAGCCCGCGCCGGTTGTAGCCGAGCCCCTGCCACTCGCGGATCACGTCGGCCGGCGACGCCGCGGCCAGCGCCTCGATGGTCGGCCAGCGCTCGCGCCAGGCGAGGTAGCGGGGGATCACGCGCTCGACCTGCGTCTGCTGGAGCATCACCTCCGAGACGAGAATCGCGTACGGGTCGCGTGTCCGCCGCCACGGAAGGTCGCGGGCGTGGTCTGCGTACCAGGCGAGCAGGGCCTGTTCCACAGGCGGAATCTAGACTCCGAGCCAGATGAAGCGCGTGCGATTCGCTCCCAGCCCGACGGGCTCGCTGCACGTCGGGAACGCCCTCAGCGCGGTCGCGAACCGCGCCGTCGGCGACTGGATGCTGCTCCGGATCGACGACACGGATCCGGCGCGCAACCTGCCGGGTGGGGAGGCGGCGATCCTCGAGGACCTCGAGTGGCTCGGCGTGAGGTGGGACGAGGGCCCAGTCCGGCAGAGCGAGCGGCAGGCGCGCTACGCGGGGGCCGGCGAGAAGCTCGGTGCCCGCTTCGACGGCGTCACGCTCCTGCGCGAGGACGGAACGGCGACGTACCAGCTAGCCACGGTCGTCGACGACATCGACTTCGGGATCACGCACATCGTGCGCGGGAACGACCACCGGCCGAACGAGGCCTTTCACCGGAGGCTGTTCGAAGCGCTCGGCGCGCAGCCGCCCGAGTTCGTCCACCACGGACTGATCCTGGGTGAGGACGGCAAGAAGCTCTCGAAGCGCGCGCCCGGCGCGACCGTCGCATCGCTGCGCGAGGCGGGGATTCCGGCGGAGGCCGTGCGGCGGTACCTCGAGGAGCTCGGCGTCCCGAAGCACGACGTGCACTACGACCTGCCGCGGATTCGCCGGCTCGCAATCGAGGCGATCTCTGCGCTGCCGGACGAGCAGCTCGCCGCGCGCGTCGGTGCACCGGTGGCTGCCGTGCCTGCCCTACGAGGCGCGCGTGACCTGAACGAAGCCCGCGAGTACGCCGCGGCGATCGCCGAGCCTCCCGCGCCGGCGAAGACGCAGGCTCCCGAGACGCTCGAGCGGTTCAAAGAGCTCGTGGAGCGCGCGAACGGCAACGTCGACGCACGCGCGCTCGTGCGCGAGCTCAAAGCCGTCGGCGGCGACCTGCGTTCGCTGCGGCTCGCGCTGACAGGGCAGGAACGCGGGCCCGAGCTCTGGACGGTGATCGCCGCGCTGCCGCAGGAGGAAGCGCTCCGAAGGATCGATGCGGCTCTATAGCACGCTGCAGCGCGAGAAGGTCGAGCTCCCGCCGCCGCCGGGACCGATCCGCATGTACTTCTGCGGCCCGACCGTCTACGCACGCGCGCACGTCGGCAACGCACGGCCGTTCGTCCTCGGGATGTGGCTCCGCACCTGGCTGCGGTCACGCGGATACGACGTGACTCTCGTTCACAACATCACGGACATCAACGACAAGATCTACAGGGCGGCGGCGGCCGGCTCGAGCGCGGAGCTCGCCGAGCACGCGACGCAGTGGTACCTCGAGGACGTCACCGATCTCGGTCTCGGCCTCCCGGATCAGCTGCCGAAGGCGACCGAGTCGATTCCGCAGATCATCGAGTTCATCTCGGAGCTGATCGACCGCGAATACGCGTACGACGCTGACGGAGACGTCTACTTTCGCGTCTCGCGTTACCCCGAGTACGGGCAGCTGTCGCGTCAGAGGATCGATGAGGTCGAGGGGCAGGACGAAGAGGACGTCCCGAATCCGCGCAAGGAGGATCCGCGCGATTTCGCGCTGTGGAAGGCGAACAAGCCAGATGAGGACACCTCGTGGGACTCACCCTGGGGACGCGGCCGGCCCGGGTGGCACATCGAGTGCTCGGCGATGGCCGAGGAGTTCCTCGGGCCCGTCTTCGAGATCCACGGCGGCGGGCTCGACCTCGTGTTTCCGCATCACGAGAACGAGCTCGCCCAGTCGCGCGCGCTCGGCCACGAGTTCGCGCGCATCTGGACGCACAACGGGATGCTGCAGTTCACCGGCGAGAAGATGTCGAAGTCCGAGGGGAACGTCGTCACGATTCGCGAGGCGCTCGCTCGCTGGGGACGCGAGGCCTTGCTGTTGTTCTTCCTGACCGGCCACTGGGCCAAGCCGCTCGACTTCTCGGAAGAGACGATGGAGCAGGCACGGGCTCAGGTCGAGAGCTTCCGAAATCTCTTCATTGACCCTGGCCCTCCGCGACCTGCCTCGGAGGGCGAATGGGACCGGTTTGTCGAGGCGCTCGACGACGACTTCAACACGGCGGAAGCCCTGGCAATCATGCACGGGTGGCGCGATTACGAGCTGCTGCTCCGCGGGCTCGACGTCTTCGGGCTCGCCTCGCTGGCGGTGCGAGCGGACGCGCCGCCGGAGATCGTCGAGCTGGCGGAGCGGCGGCGTGCTGCGCGCGAGTCGCGGGACTTCGACGAGGCCGATCGCCTCCGGGCCGAGATCGAGGCGGCAGGCTGGGAAGCGCGCGATATCGCAGACGGCTTCCAACTCGTGCCGTTGCGTTGACGCGCGATCAGGTGTACGGGCGCCGCGCAGTGCGGGAAGCCCTGCGCGGGCGCCGCGAGGTGCTCGAGCTCTGGGCCACGGAGCGAGCCGTGAAGGGCGAGTCGTGGCTGCGCGACGTCGATCGGCCTCGCGTCCAGGTCAAGGCGGAGCGCGAGCTCACCGAGGCGGTCGGAACGCGTGATCACCAGGGCATCGTCGCTTGGTGCGAGCCCTACAAGTACGCAGACGCGTGGGAGCTCGCGGCGTCCGAGCGTCCCTTGCTCGCGTGCCTCGACCAGGTCACGGACCCGCGGAATCTCGGTGCGGTCTGCCGCAGCGCCGAGGGCGCCGGAGCGACCGGCGTCGTCGTTCCCGCGCACGGGTCGGCGACGATCACGCCCGCGGTCGCCAGAGCGTCGGCCGGCGCGATCGAGCACTTGCGGGTAGCCGTTGTTCCGAACCTGGCGCGCTACCTCGCGGAGGTGAAGAGCGGCGACCTGTGGATCTACGCGGCCGCCGGCGATGCGGAAGCGTCGATGTGGGACACGGATCTGAGCGGTGGCCTCGCCTTCGTGTTCGGTGCGGAGGGCAAGGGTCTGCGACCGCTCGTCAGGCGGAGGTGCGACGCGGCCGTCTCGATCCCCCTCGCCGGCCACGTCGAATCGTTGAACGTCAGCGTTGCTGCAGCTGTGCTGCTCTACGAAGCCGCCAGGCAGCGCCGGCAGTCCTAGAGCGGGCACACTTCCGTCACACATCCATGGCCGCGTCCACCCTGTACCTCTTCGACGGCTACAACCTCCTGCACGCGGGCGCCTACGAGGACGCTCGCGAGCTTCGGGACACACTCGCGAGCTTCGTTGCGCTGAAAGGGGCCCGGGGCGTCCTCGTCTTCGACGGGGTCGGCGTGGACGAGACCCACGGGCCGCTCGAGATCCGCTTCGCCGAGCCCGCTGACACGCTCCTGGAGCGACTCGCGGCCGAGAACCGCGACCGGCATCACGTCATCCTCGTCTCCTCGGACGTGGCCGTACGGGGCACGTCGGGTCAGGAGGTGCAGAAGCTCTCCTCACGCACCTTCATCGGCGACCTCGAGGCGGTCGAGCACAGCGAGGAAAAGCCTCAGCGCATCCGCGACCGCCTCGACCCCGCGACCCGCGAGGCGTTGGAGCGAATGCGGCGCGGCCAGGACTGACCGAACATGTGTTCGTAGCATCTTGGGTCCACCGCAATAACCTTGTAAAGCCGGGCGGACCTTGCTATCTTCCCCTCAACCTTAGGGTGAGAGTTCGACGCCGGTGCCTGAAATCCGGCCGCCGGGCCGCCCACGAAGCCGGGGGACTCCGATGGCCGCACGGCCCGCGACCGCAGCGCAGAAGGCCCAGCGAGAGCTCGAGGACCTCCAGCTCGTTCTCCGCGCGCGCAACGGGGACGGCTCCGCTCTCGACGCGCTGATCCGTCGGTACACCGGCTTCGTCCGTCTGAAGGCGAGCTCGTACTTCCTCGCCGGCGGCGACTCCGAGGACCTGATCCAGGAGGGCCTGATCGGCCTCTACAAGGCGGTGCGGGACTTCCGCGCGGACAAGGAGACCTCCTTCCGCAGCTTCGCCGAGCTCTGCGTGACCAGGCAGATCATCACGGCGATCAAGACGGCGACCCGTTTCAAGCACGCCCCGCTCAACACCTACGTCTCGTTCAGTCACACGCCCGCGGGCCAGGACGCCGACAGCGAATGCACCCTCGGCGACGCGCTTCCGGGCCCGGGCGTCGACGAGCCGTCGGTCTGCGTGATCTCGACGGAGGAGCTTCAGAGCCTCGTCTTCACGCTGGGCACGGGCCTGTCGAAGCTCGAGGCCGACGCCCTGCGCCTCTACCTCGAGGGCTCGTCCTACGAGGAGATGGCCGAGGAGCTCGGCTGCGACACGAAGACGATCGACAACGCGCTGCAGCGCGTCAAGCGGAAGGTGCTGGCGCACCAGAAGACGCGCGAAGTCCTCCTGTAGAGACGGCTACCCGCGAGATCTCGTAGTCGGCGGCGAGTCGAATCCCGCGCTTCTGGCAATTTCGCGCCGGCTCGACTCGGAGCGCTGCTTGCACCTTCACCGGAAGTTCGTCGATAGGTACGAGATAGACGCCTGTGGTTTCGGGACAATAGACCGCGAAGTAATCGACCTGGCCGTGGTAATCGCGTCGCGCTTCACGAGGCCGGAAGTGATGCCCGTAACAACTGCAGACGGCAAAGCGGACTGAACCGGCGCGCAACCTGCCAGTCTTGCATTGCACGCGAGCAAGGCTGCTTCCATCGTCAATCGCAAGGTCGTAGCGAGTGTTTTCTCCGAATGGAACGAAGACTGCGAAGCCAGCGTCCCGTAATGCAAGCATCACCGCGAGCGTGGTTCGGTCTCCGACGTCCTTGGGATGCTCCATGGATCCACGGTGCCAGTCGCATCGGCTGGGCCGTGTCCAAACCAGACAACACGAACTTGCCCTACCATTGGCACGCGCCGGAGTAGCTCAGCTGGAAGAGCAACGCACTTGTAATGCGTAGGCCGCGGGTTCGAGTCCCGCCTCCGGCTTACTGGAAGCCCAGGGGCTCGGCCGCGACGAGGCCGGGCATCGCCTGAGCTCCCGGTACCGCATGGCCAGCGGCGAGGAAGAAGCCTCTCGTCCTCCGAGCCTCGTCGTAGCGAAGCACCTCCACCTCGACCCGCCCGCGGCAGTCCCCTTGGCCGCATTCGCAGATGAGGCGATACGTCCCCTCAGGAGTCCCGAACCGGTCGCTGATCTCCCGGATCCGGGCATTCACGGCTCGCAGCAGGAGCTGCTGCTTGGGCTCGGCGGCCATGGTCGTGACTCCAGCAGATCGCCCCACTTCCCACAAGACCCGGCTGGGCCCGAAAACTTGCACCGGCTGGCCCATGGCATACGCTGAGCGGGTGCTCAGCCCGTCCCAGGTCTCGCGCTCGCTCCTGGCCTTCGTCGCCGCGATCGTCCTCGTCGGCGTCTTCATCGGGCACGCGCTGACCGCGGCGGCGATTGCGCTCTTCCTCTTCCTGCTCGCCGCGATCGAGGGCAAGCCTTCCTGGAAGCGGTTCTTCGATCCGGATCGAGGCGACGGCGGCATCCTCAAGTTCATGAGCTGGAAGCGCGTGCTCGCCCGTCCGGGCGATCGCGGCGACCCGACGGTCCGGCCCCGGAAATGAAGAAGGGCCCCGGCCGAGACCGGGGCGCTTCTTTTCTCGCGAAGGAGCTTGCGGGACACTCTTTTCGACCCCCTTTCAGGCCCTCGCGGCGGCCTGTTCACGTAGTTTGGCCCCTGTTGCCTCCTGGGCGAACGGGATCTCGACGTAGAAGACGGATCCCCGGCCCTCGTTCGCCTCGACCCA
>JBASRJ010000302.1:0-4915 GCA_049273785.1 Gaiellaceae bacterium
GCTCAGCCCTTTACGCGGCGAGGTGCTTGCGCGCCTTCTGCACTGACGGCAGCGCTGCCTTCGCGCGCGCGAGCGGACGCGCCTTCAGTGCGACGGCGGCCGGCTTCGCGGCGATCGTGATCTCCTCACCGGTGGCCGGATTCCGTCCTTTGCGCGGGCCCGTGGCTTCCTTCACGCGCACGTTGAGCTGGACGACGCCGCCGATCCGAACCTTCTCGGCGTCGGCAAGCTGCTCGAGGACGACGTCCTCCAGCGCCTCGAGCGCACGTTTCGCGTCGCTCTTGGTGAGGCCGCTTCGCTCGGCGATCTCGCCGGCGAGCTGGGTCTGAGTCAGTGCCATGTGGGACTCCTTCGTCTGGGACGTCAGGGATTCAAGCCAAGTGGGCTGACGGAGGCGCCGGTCGGGCTTGCAACGTCCGCTACAAACTTGGACACCTAGCGCACCACGACGTCGCCGAGCGCCTCGTCGATCGCCTGCAGCGTCCACGCGTCGAGCTCGATTCCCGAGGCGGCCGCGTTGTCCTCCACCTGCTCCGGCCGGGACGCGCCGATGATCGCCGACGCCACGTTGTCCTCACGCAGGACCCAGGCGAGCGCGAGCTGGGCCATTGTGATCCCGAGCCCATCGGCGATCGGCCGTAGCCGCTGCACGGCGGCGAGCACGTCGTCGTCGCGGAACCGGTCCATCGCCCAGCCCATGTCCTGCGACGCGGCTCGGGTTCCCTCTGGCGGCGGCGCGCCCGGCTCGTACTTCCCGGTCAGTGTTCCCTGCGCAAGCGGTGACCAGACGATCTGCGAGATCCCGTTCCGCTTGCAGAGCGGAATCACCTCGCGCTCCGGCACCCGATACAGCATCGAGTACTGCGGCTGGGAGGAAACGAACTTCTCCACGCGCGGCACGAGGTCGAGGGCCGCCTGGATCTGGTCGGCCGTCCACTCGCTGAATCCGATGCACCGCGCCTTGCCTGCGCGGACGACCTCCGTCAGCGCCTCCATGGTTTCCTCGAGCGGCGTTTCCACGTCGTAGCGATGGCACTGGTAGAGGTCGACGTAGTCGGTGCGCAACCGTCCGAGCGAGAGGTCGATCTGCTTCAGGACCTGCTCGCGCGAGAGGCCGCGGTCGCCGTTGATTGGGAAATAGAGCTTCGTCGCGAGGATGAACGAGTCGCGGGGTCGGTTCCCGAGAATCCCGCCGAGGAACGACTCCGCACCGCCGCGCGCATAGACGTTCGCGGTGTCGAAGAAGTTGATCCCCACGTCGAACGCCTTCGCGACGCAGGCCTCGGCCCGGTCTCGCTCGACGCCCCCGCCGTACGTGAGCCATGAACCGAGGCTGATCTCCGAGATCTCGAGGTCGGAGGAACCGAGTCGGCGATAGCGCATTCCGAAGCTCTACCATCCCGGGCCATGCGTACGCGCGGCCTGGGCGAGGGTGGGCCCGAAGTGACGGTCGTCGGGCTCGGTTGCAACAACTTCGGTGGCCGTGTCGACCTGGAGGGTACGCGCGCGGTCGTCGACGCGGCGCTCGAGGAGGGAGTCACGCTCTTCGACACCGCCGACATCTACGGCAACGGCGGCGGCAGCGAGGAGCTGCTCGGCAAGGTGCTCGAAGGGCGGCGCGAGCGCGTGCTCCTGGCGACGAAGTTCGGCGGCGACATGGGCGACGGGACGAAAGCTCGGGGATCGCGCACGTACATCCGGAAGGCGATCGACGCCTCGCTGGGACGGCTACGGATGGAGTACGTCGATCTGTACCAGTACCACTTCCCCGACGGGATTACGCCCTACGAGGAGACATTCGGCGCGCTCGACGAGCTCGTGCGCGAGGGGAAGGTTCGCCACGTCGGCCACTCGAACATGAAGGCGCGTGACGTGGAAGAGGTGGACGCGCTGGTACGTGCCCGCGGTCTGGCCAGGCCCGTCAGTGCTCAGAACCAGTACTCGCTGCTCCGGCGCGAAGTCGAAGACGACCTCCTCCCGACCTGCGAACGGCTCGGGATCGGCGTGCTCCCGTACTTCCCGCTCGCCAGTGGTCTGCTGACGGGGAAGTACCGCCGCGGCGAGCCGAGGCCTGAAGGGACGCGTCTGAGTGGACGCGACGAGGTGTTCACGGACGAGACCTTCGACCGGCTCGAGGCCCTCGAGCGCTTCGCCGAGGAGCGTGGTGCCACGCTGTTGGACGTCGCGATCGGCGGCCTGCTGGCACAACCGGCGGTCGCCTCGGTGATCGCGGGCGCGACGAAGCTCGAGCAGGTCCGTGCGAACGTCGCCGCGGGCGGATGGGAACCCACGCCCGACGATCTCGCCGCCCTGAACGCGATTCGCTAGCGGGCGAGCAGCACGAGCCGCCGCAGCCGCGCGCGTTCGGCGGGAAGATAGAACCCCAGCGGCAGCAGCAGGAACGGATAGGCGACGGCCAGCGCGAGTGCGACGGGCAGTGAGGCGTGCACGAGCTTCCCCAGCACGGTGAGCCCGACGGCCACGCCGACGAGGGTGACGACGCGGCGCCACTGGTAGGGGACCGGATAGAGCCGCTGCGCGTTCAGCGTCATCAGCACGAACATCAGCGTGTACGCGGCCACGGTGGCGATTGCCGCGCCGATCATCCCGTAGGGCGGGATCAGCGCGATGTTCAGCCCGATGTTCAGCGCGGCGGCGGCGAACGTGATGATCCAGTTGAACTGGGTACGCCGCACGCGGCCGATGCCGATCGCCATCACGGTGTACGCGGCGTAGGCGGTCGCGGCGAAGCAGAGCAGCGGCACGACGCGCGCTCCCGCGTAGTACTGCGGTGTCGTCAGCACGCGCACGATCCACGGCGCGAGCAGACCGAGCGCGACGCTCAGCCAGCAGCAGAGGAAGACCAGGTACGTGAGGACGAACCCGTACGTGCGCTTCGCCTGCCGATCGTCCTCGATCGAGTACGCGAACGCAGGCCAAGCCGTCCGGAACGCGGTGAACAGGAACACGATCACGCTCGCGATCCGCACGCCGATCGAATACAAGCCGGTCTCGCCGGCACCGGAGATGGTGTTCAGGAAGAGCCGGTCGATGAAGTTGATCGCCCACAGCGCCAGCCCTGCCGGAACGAGCGGCATGCCGAAGCGGTTCATCTGGCGGAGGAGCGTGCGGCTGAACTCCAGGCCGAGCTGGTAGCGGCGGTAGACGAGCAGCACGGCGTAGACGCCGAGCGTCCCCGTGAAGTTCCCGACCAGCACGCCGATCGCGCCCTTGTGCCACACCGCGACGAGCAGCACCGTCGCTCCGATCGTAATCAGCACGTTGGCGAGCGACGCAAGCGCGAACTGCAGCGATCGCTCCTCCACGCGGAACAGCGCCGTCAGCTGCTCGTAGTTCATCTGCGCCCACAGGCCGACGAACGCGGCACGAACGAGACCAGGGGTCATGCCGTTCAGCGCGTGCGCGATCGGCGCCGCGAGCACGAGCCCGGCGATCAACCCTGCGGTCGCCATCGACATCGTGAACCAGAAGGACGTTCTGACGACGATGACGCGCTCCGCATCCGTCTTCGCGTCGAAGTAGAAGCGGAAAAACGCGGACGAGATTCCGGCGCGGAGGACAATCACGAGCACCGCCGCCAGCGCGATCAGCGTCTCGATCGCACCGTAGTCGGCCTTCGTCAGGTAGTGCGTGTAGAGCGGGAGGAGAAGAACGGCGAGGATCCGCGAGACGAGCCCGCCGATCCCGTAGACGAGCGAGTGGCGTCCGAGGCGCTTGAGCTCGGAGGCGAGGCTCACAAGGACTCGTAGATCTCGACGAGCCGGTCGCCGATCCGGTTCATGTCGTGTACCTGTTCGACGTACGCGCGCCCGCTCTCGCCGAGCTCGCGCCGGAGCTGCGCCGACTCGACGAGTGGGCGAACTTTCTCCACGAGCGTCTCCTTCGTCGCATTCACGATCGGGACCTGCACGTCGAAGGCGCGCTCCGTTTGCTCGACGGCGTCGTCGTGCAGGTACGTGACGACCGGGCGTGCGGTCGCCATCGACTCGATCGCGAACAGGCCGTACCAGCCGACGACGAGCTGGTCGACGACCACGTCAGCCTGTGCGTATCGCCGCCGTGCCTCGTCGTGCTTGACGCCTTCGATCAGGTCGAGCTCCACGCCCAGCTCGTCACAGGCGGCGATCACCGCGTCCGTTCCCTTCTTGGCCCGGTTGGACGGCGCGTGCGCGATGCGAACGCGTTCGTTCTCGGGCGGCGGCGCCGGCTCGTACCGCTCGAGGTCGATACCCGGCGGGACGACGTGCGCCTCCGGCACCCAGCGGTGCGCGTCCCACGAGCCGACGATCTCTGCGTCGGCGCGCTTCCCCCACGCGAGCTCGTCGCGCGGCTTACCGCGAATGTCCGAGCCGAGGTAGTGCATCACCGACTTCCTCCGCGCCGCGCGGAGCAGCGGGAACTGGACTCGCCGCGGCACGAGCGTGTGTCCGAAGTAGAAGTGAAAGACGTCCGTGTTCGGTAGCAGCTTCGCAAACGCCCGCGCTTGCACGAGCTGGCGCCGCCAGAGACCGTCGGGGACGTTGAGCACGATGTCCGGGACGTCCGATCGGAGCTTCGGCGCCCGGAACATCAGCAGCCGCGCCTCCAGGCCCTTCCGTCGCAGCGCCTGCACGTTCGTTGCCGGGATGCCGCCGATGTTGACGGGGCAGTGGAGGCTTCGGAGCCCGTTGCCCGCCATCGCGGTGATGGTACCGTCGCCCTCCGTGGGCATTGCGCAGGCGGTCGCTTCGCCGTACGACGAGCTCGCGTCGACGTCGCCGCAGGGCTCGGTGTTCTGCACGTCGTGGTGGCTCGACGCGGTTGCGCCCGGGCGGTGGCGTGCGCACGAGCTGGAGGAGAACGGGCAGGTCGCCGCCGCGTGGCCGACGGTGCTGCGCACGACCCGGCTCGGGGC
>JBASRJ010000331.1:0-12871 GCA_049273785.1 Gaiellaceae bacterium
GCGATCAGGATGATGTTGTCCTTCAGCTCGAACCCGTCCATCTCGACGAGGAGCTGGTTCAGCGTCTGCTCGCGCTCGTCGTGGCCGCCGCCGAGGCCGGCGCCGCGATGGCGGCCGACCGCGTCGATCTCGTCCATGAACACGATGCACGGCGACGCCTGCTTCGCCTGCTCGAACAGGTCGCGCACACGGGACGCGCCGACGCCGACGAACATCTCGACGAAGTCCGAGCCGGAGATGGAGAAGAAGGGCACGCCCGCCTCGCCGGCGACCGCGCGCGCGAGCAGCGTCTTGCCGGTACCGGGCGGCCCGTACAGCAGCACACCCTTGGGGATGCGCGCGCCCAGCGCCTGGAACTTCTTCGGGTTCTCGAGGAACTCCTTGATCTCCTGGAGCTCCTCCACTGCCTCGTCCACGCCGGCGACATCCTTGAAGCCGATCTTCGGCGAGTCGGGCGTCATGCGTTTCGCGCGCGACTTCCCGAACGACATCACCTTCGAGCCGCCGCCCTGCACCTGGTTCATCAGGAAGATCCAGAAGCCGAACAGCAGGACGAACGGCAGCAGCGACGTGAGGATCGACCACCACGGCGACGAGCCCGTCCCCTTCGAGTCGAACTGGACGTTCTTCTTCAGCATCGCCTGCTCGACCGCCGCCTCCGACTGGTCGGTGGCGTAGTGGACGAAGATCTTCGGCTGCCCGCCGGTCTGGTCCACCTCGAACTGATGCTTGTTCGGGTTGATCACGACCTTGTCGATCGAGCTTGGATTGCTCTCGATCTGCTGGATGACCTGAGAGGTCGTGCGCTTCTCGGACTTCGTACCATGTCCGCCCAGGGTCTGAAGCGCGAGCCAGACCAGGGCCGCGATAATCACGAGCGGGAACAGCGCGCTGCGGAAGAAGCGATTCACCTAATCCCTCTTTCGGCAGGGTAGCAGTGTCGGTTTGAGCTACATCCCCTCATCCGAGGGGCTTCAAGCCGATTTCAGCCCTCTCCAACCAGGTCTGGGTCGAGTACGCCGACGTAGGGCAGATTCCTGTAGCGCTCCCCGAAATCGAGGCCGTAGCCGATCACGAACCGGTTCGGGATCTCGAAGCCCACGTATCGGACGGGCACGTCGATCTCCCGGCGGTCGGGCTTGGTCATCAGAGCGCAGACCTCCAGGGTGGCCGGCTCGCGGGATTCCAGATTTCGCATCAAGTACGACAAAGTCAGCCCCGAGTCGATGATGTCCTCGACGACGAGCACGTCGCGGCCCTCGATGTTGATGTCCAGGTCCTTGAGGATTCGGACGACGCCGGAGCTGTCGGTAGACGCGCCGTAGCTCGAGATCGCCATGAAGTCCACCTCGCACGGAACCGTCAGCTGCCGCATCAGGTCGGCCATGAAAAACACAGCCCCCTTGAGGACGCCGATCAGCAGCGGCTCGCGACCCGCGTAGTCGCGGGAGATCTCCTCGCCGAGCTCGGCGATGCGATTGCGCAGCGCCTCCTCGTCGATGAGGACCTCGCTGACGCCGCGCTCGAGCTCAGTCGCTGACACGCTCGGCGCTCACTCCTTCCGCGTCGACGATTCCGGGCACTGCGACGACCTCGTCCCCGCGCACGACGAGCGGCCACGACTCGCGTTCCGAGCGGGGAACCTTCGCGTCGACGAAAACGTCCTGGATCTTTTTGCTCCTCCCGGCCAGCCGGTCGCCCGCGCGCCAGGCTCGTACCTTAAGGCCTGGGAGCTGCGACTCGATGCGCCAGGGGCCCCAGCGCACTTCGCCTTCCAGCGACACCGGCGCGCGCTCCAGCCAGACGCGGTCGTACTCGCGCACCGCCGTCAGGCCGCCGCCGAGGTCGAGCCGCTTCGAGCCGACCGCAGACGCGAGCAGCTCGTCGAGCGCGGAGGGACGTTCCTCGGCAAGGCGCAGGAGGTTCTTGTCCGCCGCGGGATGCAGCTCGCGCAGGCGAGGCAGGATCTCGTCGCGGATCAGTCCGCGCTTCGTATCCGGGTTCGAGGTGTCGATGCGGAACTCGACTCCTTCCGCACGGCAGTACGCCTCGGTCTCGTCCCGCCAGACCTCGAGCAGCGGCCGCACGACACCGTCCTCGCGCTTCGCCCTGATCGCGCCGGGCACGCCGCTCGAGACGAGGCGGTAGAGGACGGTCTCGACCCGGTCGGTCGCGGTGTGTCCCGTCGCCCGGAGGCGGTCGGTGAGAAACGAGTAGCGGATTCGCCGCAGCTCGTCCTCGGTCCGCCCGCCGCTTCCGTCGACGACGACGGCGTCGAGCCGCTCGGCGCAGAAGCGCGCGTCCTCCTCGGACTCGGCGCCACGGAGGCCGTGGTTCACGTGCAGGGCGGTCACGCCGTAGCCGAGCGACCGCAGCGAGTGCCACAGGCACGTCGAGTCGGGCCCACCCGAGACAAGGCACGTGATCTCGCCGCCGGGCGCGATCAGCTCGTGCCGCCGGACGAACTCCTCGATGCGGTCCCGCAGCGCGACCGTGTCCACGGGGACAGCGTAGACACGAGAGGGATTATCCGCCTTCGCATAGGCACCGATATTTTCGGGAATGTCCTTCTTGGAAGCCTGGCGGCGACGCGAATCGGTGCGCCAAGCGGCCGAATGGGGAGAGGAGCGGACGGCCGCGCGCCGCGCGGTCGAGGACGTCCCGCCGGCGGTTCGCGGCGACGTTGCGCGCGTGATCGGGACGCTGCTGGACGGTCCGGATCAGGACGTCGAGCGAGCACTGGACGAGCTCTGGCGGCTGCTCGAGCCCTATCCCGAGCTCAGCGAGCGCTTCGCCCGCCTGCGCGTCGTCGACGACGCGACCGAGTTTTTGAAGACCTAGAGGAGAGGCGTGATGTCGCAGCCGCGCTGCTTGAGCGGGCCCTCGGCCTGCGCAAGGACGTCGTGCGCGAAGTTCGCCAGGCCGTAGGCGCGATAGATGTATCGGCCCGCGTCCGCCTGTTTCGTGTGCGCGCGGATCGCCTTGCCGTACTCGACGAACATCGCGCTGAGGATCGCCCGGGTCTTGGAGAGCGAGGGGTCGCTCGGATACGTGCCCCTGATGTTCTTCAACGACGCTGCGGCCGTGTTGATCACCGAATCCGCCTTGGCGCCCCCGTGGAGGTAGTCCTCTGATGCCGACCCAAGCGCCGCCATGTTCAGCTGTGCGACGTCGATGAACTGACGGTCGGTGAGCGAGCACGTGTGGACCACCTGCGCACGCCCGTTCCCACCCACGAAGAGCATGAACGTACCGAGAACGACGACCGCGCAGACAAGTCCCGCTGCCGCAGTGATGCGGGGCTTCATCGCTTTTCTTGTCGGCGAACCGCCGTCGGCCGCTCCATCACCCTTTCGAGGGAGGGCTGCCGGGCAGGTCAGAAGATCAGCGAGCGATACGCGCCCTGCCTGCGCATCCCGACGGCTTCGTAGACGCGAACCGCGGGGGTGTTCTCGGGCCGCACGAAGAGGCAGACGACCGGAGCGCGCTCGAGCAGCAGCCGGATCAGGTCCCGGAGCGCCCGCTGGGCATTGCCCCGGCAGCGGACGGGTGGATCCACCCACACCTGCTGCAGCTGGACGGCCGACGGCGTCCACGCCGACGCTTCCGCCTTGAACAGGATCGTGCCGTCGTCGTCGCGCCAGATCCACGAGCGACCCTCCTCGATCTGCGCGCGCGTCCGCCAGCGGAATCCTTCCGCGTCGCGCGCCATCGGGTCGATGCCGATCTCCTCCTCGTGCGCCGCAGCGCACGCCGGCACGAGCACCTGGTAGTCGTCCTCCGTCGCGGCGCGCAGCCCGGTGTTCCCCGGCTCCGGCGGTTCGTCGATCACGAACACGGGCTGCCCTGGACGGTCGTCGCGGGGCGCAGGCATTCGCTCGCGCAGGCCGGCCCAAAGCTCGCCGACTGCGTGTTCGTCGCCGATGATCATGCGCGCGCGCCCGCGTGCCGCCACGCCTGCGAACCTGCCGCACTCGTGTCCCGATGGGACAACGTTCGCGCCCACGTGGCAGAGGGCCGTCAGGCTGCCGTTCTCCGCGAAGGCCGAGAAGCGGCCCAGCCCGCGGCGAGCGACGTCCTCGAGGAAGACGCGCTCGACCGGATCGCCGGCGCAGAACTCGACAATCTGCTCGAGACGCGGCTCGATCGGCTCGGTCACGGCCGCAATCGTCGCACAGGCGAATTCGCGGGAAGATCATCCACGGCGCGCAACCCAGACGGTGGCTTATCGGACGCCGGGCAAAGCCCGGCGTCCTTTGACAAGGCATCGCAAGCGACGCCCTGGGTTAGGCTGCCGCCGCGATGCCGATCCACATTCGCGCCGAGCCCGGCGACTATGCCGCGGCCTGCCTCCTCCCCGGCGACCCGCTGCGGGCGAAGTACATCGCCGAGACGTATCTCGACGACGCGGTGGAGCGGAACTCCGAGCGCGGGCTCCTCGGCTACACCGGGACGTGGGAGGGCACGCCGGTGTCGGTTCAGGGCACGGGGATGGGATGCCCGAGCGCGACGATCGTGTTCGAGGAGCTCGTCCAGCTGGGCGTCAAGAAGCTCCTCCGCGTTGGGACCTGCGGCGGGCTACAGCCCCATCATCAGCTCGGCGACCTGATCGTGGCGCTCTCCGCAGTTCCGGCGGACAGCACCGCGATGCACCTGGTCGCGAACGAGCCGCACTGCCCCACCGCCAGCTGGGAGCTGATCCACGGCGCCGTCCACGTCGCCAAGGAGACCGGCCAGCCGATGCACGTCGGGCCGATTGTCTCCAGCGACCTCTTCTATAACCCCGACGAGGGCCAGTACGAGCGGTGGTCGAAGCGCGGCGTGCTGGCCGTCGAGATGGAGGCGGCAGCGCTCTTCACGGTCGCGGCGCTGCGCGGCGTGCACGGCGGCTGCCTGCTCACAGTCAGCGACATCGTGGTCGAGGGCGAGTTCAAACGGATCAGCGACGACGAGTTGCGCGCTGCAGTCGACCGGATGACCAAAGTCGCGCTGGCCACCGCAACCGCCGGCGAGAAGCACTGACACGCTACGCGTCCGAGTCACGCCGAAGAAGCAGGAACCAGCGTGAGACACCAGGGCCGCGACAGCTGCTGAGGTCGGGTACGCGATGCTCAAAACGCTCTTCCTCGTCAATCCCGCGTCGGCGAACGGCGCGACGGGGAAGCGCTGGCCGGAGCTGCAGAGACGCGCCGCCGAGCTCGGGCTCGAGGGCGAGACGCGGATGTCGACCCGTCCCGGCGAGCTGACGGAGCTCGCGCGCGGCGCGGACGCGGACCTGCTCGTCGTCGTCGGTGGTGACGGCGCCGTGAATGAGGTCGTGAACGGCCGCAGGGACGTCGAGCTCGCGGTCATCCCCCGCGGCACGGGGATGGACTTCATCCGCACGCACGGGATCCCGAGCGAGTTCGACGACGCGGTCGCGGTCGCGCGTGACGGTCGCACGTGCGAGCTCGACCTCGGCCACGTGCAGTTCCGAGAGGGCGAGCGCTGGTTCGCGAACGTCGCCAGCGTCGGGATGAGCGGCGCGGTCGCGGAGCGGGCGAACGGGATGTCCAAGGCGCTCGGCGGCAAGGTGACGTTCTTCTACGCGCTCGCGCGAGAGTTCCTGGTCTGGCGGAACACCGACGTGACCGTTCGCTGCGACGATGCCGAACGGCGCGGGCCGATGCACGACGTGATCGTCGCGAACGGCCAGTACCACGGCGGCGCGATGTGGCTGGCGCCGGAGGCGCGCGCCGACGACGGGCAGTTCGACGTGATCCTGATCGGCGACGTGAACAAGCTCGACTTCATCACGACCGCGCCCAAGCTGTACAAGGGAACGCATCTCGCGCACCCGAAGGTCGAACTGCTGCGAGGTGCGACGGTGGACGTCGACGCGCCCGTGCCGCTGCCGATCGAGACGGACGGCGAGGTGGCCGGAACGACACCCGCCCACTTCGAGGTCGTCCCGCGCGCCGTGCGCGTTCGTGTGCCGGCCTAGCTGGTTTTCTTCCGCGAGGCCGACGAGGTCTTGCGCGACGTCGACCTGGTGCGCGTGGACGTGCCTTTGCCCTCGAGCTTGTCGAGGCGCCGCTCGATCGTTGCGAGCTGCTTCTCGATCGTGGCGATCGTGCGCATCCGCTTCTGCATGTCGTCCATCCGCTCGCGCAGCGCGTTGACCGCACCGAGCAACCGGTCCGCGCCCGGGGCGCCGCCGAGCCGCTGAATCGCCTCCTCGCCTGCGTCGGCGAGGCGGGTGACGATCGTGCGCTCACGTGACGGTGCCATCGCGCGGAGACTAGCGGACGCGCGTGATCCGGTAGGTGATCTGGTAGCAGCCGCGCGGATTCGGGGCGGCGGGACACGTCGAGGGCCGCGCTGTGCTCCCATTCGCGACGTGCACGCCGACCGCCGACTCGGGCGAGCGGTAACGCGTGACGACGAATCCGGGTGAGTCGTCCCCACCCTTGTCGCCGAACTCGGGGCTCTTCGGGCACGGGGCCATCGGGTTCGACGGTTTCGTCCACGTGAACGTCCCGAAGTCACACTCGTGCGGCAGTACCAGGAGGCGGAACGGGCGGCCCCGCGGGACGTAGAGGTCCTGGGTCAGCCCGACCCGGAACGTCCGGCCGTCGCGCGCCGGAATCACGCGCGGCCACAGCCGCCACAGCCCTTCGACGTCCGTGAACAGCAGCCATTCTCCCGGCGGCTTCGTGTTCTGCCCTCGGAGCAGCGACTCGGGATTCGCGCAGTTGAAGCACGAGGGATCCATCGACCGCCTCGTGAGCAGTCGCGTGAGGGCGACGCGTAGATGGACGAGTCGCGGAGCGGGGCGCCAGCCCACGAAGACTTCCTCCGCGAGGACGAGCCGCCTGCCCGGCGTTGCGGCGAGCTGGAACCCCAGGCGGGCGCCGTTCGCCTCGAGCCGCGGCCGCTTGACAGGGATCGTCGAGCCCATATTCACGACGCGAACCACGAGCCGCCTCGCACCCGGCGGCCGCGACGGCGGCCGGAGCACGAAGTCGTAGTTCCCGCTCACGTCGAGCCAGTTCGGCTCGGAGAACGAGCAGCTCTTGTACGCCTGCCTGTCTCCCTTCGTCCTGTGCGCGCACTCTGCGATCTGACCGGCGGGCGTCGCGTCCGTCGAGACGTAGAGGTCTCCCTCCGTATCGCCGTATGCACTGCGTGGCGACGGCGAGCGCTCGGTCCAGAGCGCGCGGTACGGATGGAGCTCCGTGCGCTCGCCGCCGGGGTCCCAGTGGCCGCAGTCCCACACCCATGACCCCATCGCTTTAACTCGCGCGCCCGGGGCGGGCCAGACGAAACGTGGCAGTGCGGTCAGCTCGCGCTCGATGTGGATGCGACCCTTGGACTCGAGGCTCTCTTCGAAATTGCCGTTCTTCTCCTCCGGGTTGCCGCCGAGGAGGTCCTCGTACGCAGGGTCGGGCTTGACGTTGAGGTTGAAGTCGTACGCGTCGTGCGTCGCCGGCTGGTCGCCGCCGGAGACATGGGCATCGAGAGCCGGCCCGCCGGGCGAGCTCGCGACGCCTGCGAGCCAGCGAGGAGGGGGCGGCGGCCCGGACACCGGAAAGTCACCGTCGTTCACGTACACCCAGCCCGGCCCGAGCCGCGAGACCTCGTCCGTGACGGTGCGCCCGCACCCGTCTCGCCGCGCCTGCTTCTCCGGTTGCGGGCCGAGCACGGCGTACGCGGCTGCGCCGAGGCCGGCGAGCACGGCGACAGTGAGCGCCGTCGCGAGGAGGCGCTTGGTCACGCGTGAATGATGACCGGTGTGCCCGCGATCGCCTGCGCGAAGACACGTCGCAGCGTCCGGTTCGGCAGGCGGATGCATCCGTTCGAGACGGCCTTGCCGATCGACCACGGCGCGTTCGTCCCGTGGATCGCGATCGGCCCGCCCTGCGTCCACCCGGTGAGCACGTTCGAGAACGCGGAGATCCCGACCGCGCCCGGGCCGAACGGGCCGCCCGGATCGCTCGGGACCAGGCGCTGATTGACGTAGTAGCTCCCCGTCGGTGTGGGCGTCGCCGGGGAGCCGATCGCCGCGGTCGCGCTGAGGATGCGGCGGCCGTTACGGAAGAGGGTCACTCTGCGTGCGGAGAGATCGACCTCGATGCGGCTCGTCACGGTGCCGACCTCGAGCTGTGGCGCGCGAACCCAACCGGTGATGCCGTTCGGCCGGATCGGCAGCTGGACGAAATACCACGTTGGCGCACACGACCGGTCGACGCGCGCGCCGCGCACCGAGAAGACCATCGGGACCCCGTTCTGGTTCGTCCGGCCGAACCGGCCGATGGGGGCACCGCCGGGTCGCCGCAGGGCCTCCGCGCGATTGCGCACGATCGCGGCATAGGCCAGCCGGCTGGATCCGTATCGCTGGAAGGAGCCGGCGCTGCAGACCCGGCTGCTGCGGTCGTGAGGCTGGACCCTTTGGCTCGGCCTCGTGCCTCCGCAGCCTGCGACGGACGCGAGGGCGAGCCCTGCGGCCGCTGCCCCAAAGAGTGACGTCCGTGTCACGATTCGGTGACAGTTTGCCGACAACATTTCTGACGGCCGAACGTCGAACTACATTGGGATTCATGAGCCTCAAGCGCGCCCACAAGCACACCGCGGTGACCGTCCGCGCGATCCATCAGCGCAACGGCGTTCCCTTCGAGGTCGAACGGCAAGTGTGCAAGGACTGCCGGCGGCTCCTCGACGAAAAGCCCGTCAAAAGAGCCGTCGCCTAGCACAGCGCCTCGACGAGCTCGGTCAGGGCCTCGCCCGCTTCGCCGTCGATCTTCACGGCGGCGCGCCCGTCGTAGGGCGTCGATCCCCTATTCACGATCGCGAGCTCGCCGCCCGCCGCGAGCGTCTCCTCCGGCAGGCCCGCAACCGGATAGACCTCGAGCGTCGAGCCGACCACGAGCAGCACGCCGGCCGCGCAGGCGAGCACCGAGGCACGGTCGATCGCGTCCACCGGTAGCAGCTCCCCGAACATGACGACGTCCGGCTTCAGGATCTCGCCGCACCTCGGGCACGACGGCGCGGGCGCTTCGTGGAGGGCCGCGACCACGTCGGCCAACGGCACGCGCTCGCCGCACGCGAGGCAGCTCGCCGTCCGGATCGAGCCGTGCACCTCGACGACGTCCTGCGAGCCGGCGCGCTCGTGCAGACCGTCGATGTTCTGCGTCACGACCGCGCGCACGAGGCCGCGCCGCTCGAGCTCCGCGAGCGCGCGGTGGCCCGCGTTCGGCTCCGCGCGCGTCAACATCTCGAAGCGGAGCGCGTAGAACTCCCAGACCTTCACCGGATCGCGCCGGAACGCGGAGATGCTCGCGTACTCCATCGGGTCGTACCGGGCCCAGATGCCTGTCGGCGAACGGAAGTCGGGAATGCCGCTCTCGGTGGAGATTCCTGCTCCGGTCAACACGACGCACGGCTGGTGATCACGGATCAACTCGGCCAGTTCCATCCCCGTAGAGTGCCGCGCGTGGACGGGTTCCGCTTCCACACCGACGTTTCCGTCCGGTTCGCCGAGACCGACGCACAGGGGGTCGCGCACAACTCCGCGTACCTCGTCTGGTTCGAAGTCGCGCGCGTCGCGTACCTCGCGGAGTTCGCCGGCGGCTACAACGCCCTGCGCGCGAAAGGGATCGAGTCGTTCGTGCTGGAGTCGCACGTCCGCTACCGCCAGCCCGCGCACTTCGACGACCACCTCCGGATCCACGCGCGGGTCGGCGAGCTACGCGGCGCGCGGTTCCGCTTCGACTATTCGATCGTGCGCGACGGCGAGGCGATCGCGGACGGCTGGACTGCGCATGCGTGCGTCGACGCGCAGACGCTGCGCCCTACGCGGATTCCCTCAGATCTGGCCGCGGCGATCGAGGCAGCCGAGACTACGGCGCCGCCGGCGTAGTCGGAGTCGTCGTAGTCGTCGTGGTCGTGGTCGCGGTCTTCGGCTGCTTCTTCTTCGGCGTCGTCGCCGGCGTCGGCTTCGGCTTCTTGCCGACACGAACGGTCGCCGGCTCCGCGCGATACGACGAGTAGAAGACCGTGTCGTAGAGCAGCTTCCCGTCCGCCGAATAGACGCGTCGTCGCACGCTCGTCGAGCGCGAGGGCTCGCCCGCGACGTCGACCACTTTCTCCCCAGGCGCGAGCGACGGATCGACCACCCGCTTGACCGGCGGCGGCCCGGTCACTTTCAGCGGACCGACGTCGCTGACAACCCGGCGGTTCATCGGCGTCCCGTACAGCGCGACCGTGAGCGAAGAGGCGCCCACCCAGGTCCGCAGCAGGAGCCAGTGGCCGGTGTCGTTCACGAACTTGAGATCGACGTCCGGATAGTTGACGGTCGCGTCGCGGCCCTGCGGGTAGTGGCTGATGTAGAGCGCGTGGTTCGTGCGCGCCGCGATCGGCAATCCCGCCTCGTATGCCGCGTTGAAGACTGTCGTCGAAACCTGGCAGACACCGCCGCCGAGCCCGGTCCCCAGCTCGCCGTTGATGATCACCGGCGCTACCTTGAATCCCTTGTCCTCCGTGCGTGCTCCCGTCGCCTCGTTGAAGGAGAAGGTCGCGCCCGGGGCGATCACGTGCCCGTCGATCAGGTGCGAGACGAGCTGCACGTTGTGGATTCGGTTCGCTTCGCCGCCGTAGAACGTCTCGTAGCTCGCGACGAGGCCGCTGATGTGCATCCCCTCCGCGTCCTTCGCCGTCCGCGCGGCGTGCGTCGTCTCGGCGACGAGCGTCGCGTCGCGTAGCGTCGGCTCGGTCACCAGGACCGCCCGCAGGAGCGCCTGCGCGCTGTTCGGAACGTCGAGCGAGTAGCCGGGCTCGTCCGGGATGACATGGATGCCGCCGCTCGACGAGATCGACCACGTCGCGTCGACCGGCGCGCGGTCGACGTTCTGTGAGAGCTGCGTGAACCAGCGGTTCGCTCCCGGGCCGCCGATCCGGAGGTCGCGCCGGCCGTCTGCCGGCAGCTCGAGCAGCTGCGCAATCCTCCCCGGTGTGATGCTGAACCGGGTCTTCCCCAACGTCAGGTGCACGGGAGCCGCGAGCGCGGTCTTGACCTCGGCCACGACGACCGTGAGGTCTCCCGCCTTCACGCTTGGCGTGTTGGTGCTGACCGGCAGCTCGACCGGCTGACGGGACAGGCTCGTCAGCGCCCGGACGATGGTCGTCGCCGCCGCGTGCGTGTCGAGCGAGCGACCGGCGCGGCCGGATACGACCTGGGGCCGAAGCCCGTGCAGCACGACCGAAGCCTCCTGTTGGCGGAGGTCGACCTCGCGCCCGATCCGGTCGAGAACGTACTCGAGCGCCGTGTCGTAGACCGAGGTCGGAGGAGCAACGTCGGCCCCGAAGACGCGCACGTCGAGGCGGCGAAAGCCGCGCAACGGGCCGAAGCCCTCGCCCTGCCGGCGCGCGTCGTCGACGGCCGCGCTCCAGTCTGGCCGAACACCGAGCTGGCTCGGGCTCAGCCGCCAGACCCGACCTCCGACCCGGAACGAGACCGGCACGTGCTCCCGAGCCCGCCACTTCTGACGGAGCAGCCCTTTCGCCTCTCCCGGCGTCAGTCCACCGACGTCGACACCGGCGATGCGGACGCCTGGCGCGAGCCTGGCGGGCGAACCCGCGAACGCGATCCCGAGGACGACTCCGCTCAGCACGACGAGCGCGACGACGATCGCCGCCCGGCGCAGGAAGACGAGCCGCGGCGACCGCGACCTGCTCTTTCTGCGCCTTCGGACCACGGAAGACGTGCCTCGGCCAGGCAAGGCGCGAAGTCTAGCTACGGCCCCCGCGACCGCCCGCCGGGCCGCTCACTCCGTGACCGCCACGACGACGCGGTGCACCGAGTTGTTCGCATAGCCGCCGACGTTCCATTCGGGCTCGACGGGCTGGACGTTGCCAGCGGCGTCGCGCGCCCGGCAGCAGAGCGTGTACGAGCCTGCAGCGCGCGGGCTCCAGGTCGACGTCCACGGGCGCCACGCCCACCGGCCGGCCCCATCGTCGCCGAGCTCGGCCTCCGTCCACGTCTTTCCCGCGTCGTCGCTAAGCTCGACGCCCGCCACCGGCGCAAGCCCCGACCAAGCGCGACCTTCGAGCCGCACCTCGCCGAGCGGGAGCGTGCGCTCGCGCGAGAGAAACTCGGGGATTCCCGGCGGGAGCATCAGCGCCCGTGGGAGCATCCGCGTCAACGGACGGCCCTCGTCGTCCTCGTCGACCTTGAACCGGTACGACGAGGCCTGCTGGAATCCGTCGAACGGCCGGTCGACGACCTCGATCGACTCGAGCCATTTGACGTTCGTCATTCCGTACCAGCCCGGGACGACGAGTCGAAGCGGAAATCCGTGCTGCGGAGGGAGCAGCACGCCGTTCATCTCGTAGGCGAGCAGGGAGTCGCCGGCGAGCGCCTCCTCGAGCGGGACGCTGCGCTGGAACCGCTGCTCGATCGCCTTCTCGACGCCGCGGTCGAGGCCCGTGAAGACGACCTCGGTCGCATCGTCGAGCGGCCCCGCCTCCTCCAGCAGGCCGGCGAGCGACACTCCGCGCCAACGTGCCGTACCGACGGCCTCGTTGAGCCACGGTTGGCTCACGGGCCGCGGGTCGAGCCGTGCGCGTCCGTTCCCGGCGCACTCCATCGTCGCGGTCAGCTCGACCGACGCGCGCGCGCGCAGGTTCGCGAGCGTCAGCCGGAGCGGACGAGCGACGCGCCCCTCGACGGTCAGTGTCCACGACTCGGGATCGACCGCCGGTATGTCGTAATGGATGAGCAGGTAGTGCAGCCCGACGGGCGTGACGTCGTACCGGAGCGCCTCGAGCGGCATGCCGTGATTCCGCGTCGCGAGCTGCAGCTCCTCGAGGCTGATCTCGCCCATCAGAACGTGAA
>JBASRJ010000336.1:0-8962 GCA_049273785.1 Gaiellaceae bacterium
TTCGCTGCACGTCACCCCAGTTCCAGATCGAGGCTCACCTGTACGAAGGTCACGACGACGTCGACTGGGCCGCGATCGTCGCGCTCGCCGAGAGGTTCGAGCTGGCTATCCCGGCCGGCGCCGGTCCCTCCGGCTTCGTCCAGGAGCGTCGGCCGTTGGGCTGACCGTCATTGACCCTCGGCTCTTCGCTTCAACGCCCCGTTCATCTGCACGAAGCCTTGCCGCGTTTGCTCGAGTGTCTTGCCGAAGAGCGGGACGAGCAGCCCGCTGAAGCGCTCCGACTGCACGAATCGCACGTGTCCGTCGTCGGCGGGCTCGATCCGGAGGCTGTGCTCGCCGTCGAAGATCCCCGGCAGGAGGACGCGCCCGAGCCAGCGGAGCTCCCGTTCGGGCTCCGCCTCGAGGACGGTCGGCTTGAAGGTCATCGCGCGTTCGCCCGGCGGCTCGATCCGAACTTCGAGCTTGGACGACTTCTCAGGCCGGCCGCGCACGCTCTTGATGAACGGATTCCACTCGGGGTAGGCGTCGAAGTCGGTGAGGATTCGCCAGACTCGCTCGGCCGGCGCGGCGATCTCGATCTCAGTGCGCAGCTCGCGGGCCATCGGTCCACCTTATGCGGCTGCTGAGGGCTAGTCCAAGGCCTTCTCGACTGCGCGGCGCCACCCGCCGGTGAGGAGCTCCACCTCGTCCTCGTCGAGCTGAGGGTCGTAGCGCGTCGCGGTGCCGAGCGCCTCCGTGATCTCCTGCTTCCCACCGAAGAGGCCGACGGCAAGGCCAGCGAGCGCAGCGGCACCCAGCGCCGTGGTCTCCCGTTCTGCGGCAACCTCGACCGGGATGCGGAGCAGGTCCGCCTGGAACTGCATCAGAAACCCGTTCGAGGTCGCACCGCCGTCGACGCGGAGGACGTCAAGTGCGACTCCGATCGCGTCGATGACGTCGCATGTCTGGTAAGCGATGGCCTCGAGCGCCGCACGCGCGAGGTGCTCGCGGCGCGTGCCGCCCGTCAAGCCCGTGACGAGACCGCGCGCATCGGGCCGCCAGTGCGGCGAGCCGAGACCCGCGAGTGCCGGTACGAAATACACGCCGCCGTTGTCGTCGACGGAGCGGGCGAGCTGCTCGCTTTCGCTCGCATCGGCGAGCAGACCGAGGCCGTCGCGGAGCCATTGGATCGCTGCGCCGGTGACGAACACGGAGCCTTCCAGCGCGTACTCGTGTTTGCCCGCGGCCGCGGTCGCGACGATCCCATGCGGCGGCGTCGGTGGAGACGTCCCGGCGTGGACGAGCACGAAGTTGCCCGTTCCATACGTCGCCTTCGCCTGGCCTGCCTGAAAACAGCCGTGGCCGAACAGTGACGCCTGCTGGTCGCCTGCGATGCCGGCGATCGGGGCGGTGACGCCGCAGATCTCCCCATCGCCCACGACCTCGCTCGACTCGCGCACGGCCGGCAGCAGCGATCGCGCGACGCCGAACAGCTCCAGCAAGTCGTCGTCCCACACGAGCGTATCGAGGCGCAGCAGCATCGTTCGCGACGCGTTGGTCACGTCCGTGACGTGGACGTGGCCCTTTGTGAGCTTCCAGACGAGCCAGGAATCGACCGTGCCAAACGCGAGCCCATCGGGGCTTCGTTCGCGGAGCAGCCATTCGAGCTTCGTCGCGGAGAAGTACGGGTCGGGAACGAGCCCAGTGCGAGCTCGGATGAGCTCGCTCGGCAGCTCTCGACACCGTTCTGCCGTACGACGGTCCTGCCAGACGATTGCGCGGTGCACGGGCTCGCCCGTTCGGCGGTCCCAGAGCAGCGTCGTCTCGCGCTGGTTCGTGATCCCGATTGCCCTGACATCCGCGGGGCGCACACCCGCGTCGGTCAGCGCTTGTTCGGTCGCGACGACCACGCTCTGCCAGATCTCGTCGGGGTCGTGCTCGACCCAGCCGGGCTGCGGGAAGTGCTGCGTCACCTGGCGGTACCCGCGTCCGCGAACACCGAGCTCGTCGTCGACGACGAGACACGTCGTGCCGCTCGTGCCCTGGTCGACGGCGAGGATCAAGAGTCGACGATCCTACGCGCGCCCGTTGCGCTCATTGCCTTTCGCTAAGTCGTGGCGAAGCGCTTGGCGGCACGGGCCCGGGCGCGCTCCGCCTCGACCTCGCGATCCCTCGGACCAGCGGAGCTCACGAGCTCGTCGAGCAGCCGCTTCGAGGCGAGGGTGACCTCGTCGACCGCACGCGCGAACGCTTCCTCGTTGGCACGCGACGGCTTCGTGAAGCCGCTGATCTTGCGGACGTACTGGAGCGAGGCGTCCCGCACTTCCTGGTCGGTGGCGGGAGGCTCGTAGTTGAAGAGCGTGTGGATATTTCGGCACATGCCCCCATCCTACGGCTGCCCGCTCGAACCGCGGGCGTAGGATCGGTTGCAGTGATTCGGACTCCCTTCACGGAGTTGGTCGGCATCGAGCATCCGGTGGTCTCCGCCGGAATGGGTGGCGGTGCAGCGGACGGCGAGCTCGCCGGTCACGTGTCCGAAGCCGGCGGGCTCGGCGTGATCGGAGCGTCGTGGCTCGCGTCAGAACACGTCCGGGACATGGTGAGCCGCGCGCGGGAGATCACCGCGAAGCCGATCGGCGTCAATCTCCTGCTCTTCGGGAACGAGCATCTTCTCGAGGACGTTCTCCAAGCTCAGCCCGCCGTCTTGTCGACGGCGTGGGCGCGCAACGATCAGGATCTGGCTGCGATCTTTGCGAAGGCGCACGAGAGCGGCGCGAAGGTCATGCACATGGTGCCGTCGCTCGCCGATGCGGAACACGCCGCCGAAGCCGGTGCCGACGTGATCGTCGCGCAGGGAACGGAGGGGGGAGGACACGTCGGCTTGATGGGAACGACGGTGATCGTCCGTCAGGTGGCTAAAGCGGTGGCGCCGATTCCGGTTGTCGCCGCGGGCGGCTTCGCGGACGGGGCCGGCCTCGCTGCAGCGCTCGCGCTGGGCGCCGCCGGCGTGCTCCTCGGCACGCGGTTCCTGGCGACCGACGAAGCGCCCGTGGATGCGCCGTACAAGGATGCGGTGGTCGCGAGCGACGGCCACGACACGGTCGTGACGACCGTCGCGGACACGCTCAGCGGGCGTGACTGGCCGGGAGCGTGGGCGCGCGTGCGGCGGACGCGCTTCGTCGAGGAATGGCTGGGCCGCGAACCGGAGCTACGCAAGCGGCGCGCGGAAGTCTGGGAGAAGCTCGTGCGAGCCGACGAAGAGAGCGACTCGGAGTACGCGCTCGTGTGGATCGGGCAGTCGGCGGGGCTGATCGACTCCGTCCTCCCAGCTGCGGATGTGGTGCGTCAGATCGTGAGCGACGCGGAGGAGATCATCCGGTCGCGGTTGCCGGCGACGCTCAGCTGAAGTCGATCACGCTGCGGATTCCGTCCTGCGCTTCCATCAGCTCGAAGCCGCGATTGACCTCGTCCAACGTCAGCTTGTGCGAGACGAACGCGTCGACGTCGATGTCGCCCGCCAGGTAGCGCTCGACGAACTGCGGGACCTGGTCGCGTCCTTTGACGCCGCCGAACGACGAGCCCGCTACGCGCCGGCCCGTGATCAGGAAGCGCGGGACGATGTCGAGGGTCTTGCCCTTGCCCGCAACGCCGCACACGGTGGCCAGGCCCCAGCCCATGCGTGCTGACTCGACGGCCTGGCGCATCACGTCGACGTTGCCGGTCGCCTCGAACGTGTAGTCGGCGCCGAAGCCGTCGGTCCGGTCGAGGATGCGCGTCACCGCGTCGGGCCCGCCTGCGAACGTGTCGGTCGCGCCCTGGCCGCGTGCGAGCGCGAGCCGCTCGTCGGAGAGGTCGACGCAGACGATCCGGTCGGCACCCTGCAGGCGACAGCCTGCGACCGCGCCCAGACCCACCATGCCCGCGCCGAAGACGACGCAGGTGGATCCGGGTTCGACCTTCGCCGTGTTGATCGCCGCGCCGAGCCCGGTCGAGAGCCCGCACGCGAAGAGGCACGCGCGATCGAGCGGCGCTTCGTGGTTGATCTTCGCGAGCGCGATCTCCGGCATGACCGTGTACTCCGCGAAGGTGGACGTCCCCATGAAGTGGCGAATCGGCTCGCCGTCGCGGGAGAGCCGCGTCGTCCCGTCGGGAAGGAAGCCGAGGTTCTGCTGCTCGCGAATGGCGAGGCAGAGATTCGTCCGCGGATCGCAGCAGTGCGTACATTCGCGGCATTGCGGTGAGAAGAGCGTGACGACGTGGTCACCCGGCGCGACGGACGTAACGGCGTCGCCGACGCGTTCGACGACACCGGCGCCTTCGTGCCCGAGCACGGTCGGCGAGTAACCGGACGGGTCAGCTCCTGACGCGGTGTAGAGGTCGGTGTGGCAGACGCCGCAGGCCACGAGCCGGACGAGCACCTCGCCGGCCTTAGGCTCTGCCAGATCGAGCTGCTGCACCACGAGCGGCGCGTCGAACCCCTCGAGCACCGCCGCTTGGATCTTCAGACTGACTCTCGGAGCGCGTTCGCTGCGGCTTGCAGACGGTCGCTGACCTCGGTGAGCTCCCGCGCCGCGAGGTCGATGCGCTCCTGCTGCGTGTCCGCGCGCTCCTGCTGGGTGTCCGCGCGCGTGCGAAGCGACTTCAGCTGTTCAGCCATCTGTTCGACGGCACGAGTGAGATCGGCCAGCTGGCCGGCGACAATCGCGGTGTCGTCTTCGGCCGTCACTGTCCCCTAAGGCCGGATTCTATGCCTGGAGTCAAGCCGGCCACGCGCGGCTCCGACCCAATCACTCTGCTTCAATTCGGAGCGGGGCGAAATGCCGTTCAGATGAAAACCGTCGCAGAGATCATCCTCATCGCTCTGGTCGTAGTCCCGCTCCTCATCGTGGGCGCCATGTTCGTGTGGGCCGCCCTGCGGGACGGTGAAGAAGACCGCGCGTTGCAGGCGCGCCTCGGGATTCGCCGCCGGACGCGACTCGGCCGCTAGCCGCGGCCCGAACTGGCGAACGCGCCGGTGCCGCAAGACGAAATTGACGGCGGTCTTCGAGCCGTCCCCTCAGTCGTAGAGCGAGCGTCCCGCGCCGGCCCGCGCGTTCTCCGGGTACGGCTCGAGGTCGTTCACGAATCCGAGTTGCTGCTCGACGCGCCGGAGCCACGCGCTGACGCCGGCGAACTGGTCCAGGTCGAAACCCGCCTCCGGTGCCGTGTGCGTATACGCGTAGAGCGCGATGTCCGCAATCGTGTAGCGCTCGGCAACGAAGAACCTGCGATCGCGGAGGTGCGCCTCGAGCATGCCGAGCGCGGCGAGCCCGAGGTCGCGACGCTGGAGCGCCGCAGGATCGTCCGCTGCCCAACGAGCGGTCAGAATGCGGAAGCGGAGGCCGCCGATTCCCGGCATCACGTCGGTCTGCTCCACGATCAACCACCGCAGCACGTGCGCCCGCTCGAACGGATTGGCCGGCAGCAGTTCCCCTCCCTCCGCTAGGTACCAGAGGATGGCGTTGGACTCCTGGAGGTAGCGCCCGTCGTCAGTCTCGAGCACCGGCGTCGAGCGAGCCGGGTTCTTCGCCGCGAAGTCGTTGGTCAGCGTGTCGCCGGCGAAGATGTCGATGGGGACGCGCTCGTACGGCTGCCCGAGCTGCGCAAGCAGGAGCCGCGCCTTGTAGCAGTTGGCGGAGGCGGAGTAGTCGTAAAGTCGCACGCGGAAGAGTTAGCCCGGAAGCCAGCCTTCGCGGTACTTGGTTCGCTCGCGCTTCGTGAATCGGGCGTACGCCTGTTTCGGGTCAGTTGTCTCCTGCTCGACGCTCACCCCGTGCCTGAGGGCCGTCTCGTCCACCGTGTACCCGCCCCAGTCCGGACCGGTCGACTTGTCGCGAGCACCGACCGCGAGGACGACCGACGGCCCGGTCCCTGCGCCCACGATGACGTGCTTCGTCTCCGGAGGGCAGTGAACGAAGTCCCACTGCCGCAGCGGCCGCTCCTCACCCTCGATGATCAGGAGCGCCTCGCCGACGAGCACGAGGAAGTCCTCCTGATCGGCTTCCCAGTGGTACATCGCCATCGTCTCGCCCGGGTTAAGGACGCTGAGGTTGATGCCGAGCTGCTCGAACTCGTTCTCGCCGTCGCCCTCGCCTTCGAACACGCAGACAGCGCTGCGACCGTCGGTGTGATACCAGCGAGCGTCCCGTGCGTTGAGGACGAACCAGCCCTCGCCCTTTGGGACGAGCCCTTGCTCCGTCGACTCGAGTGCAGACTCAGGAACCACGGACGGGAGCCTATTGAGAAACGGATCCGTCTTGAAAGCCGACGTGCTCGTGCGTTCCATCGCAGAACGGCTTGTTCCCGGACTGCCCGCAGCGGCAGAGGGCCGCCCTCTCGAGGCGTGCGAGCTCAGTGCCGTCGGCGCCGACAATGCGCAGGTTGCCGCGTACGAGCAGCGGGCCGTTCGGCGTAGCACGAATCTCGGTCGCGCCGCTCGTGTCGACGCTCGCTTCCGCGTTCGGTCGCCGTGCGCGGAGCGCGCCGGAGGGGCAGTGGGCGACCGCCGCTTCGACTTCGTCGGCCCCGGCTGCGGTCACATCGATCCATGGACGGCGCTGCGGGTCGAACACGCGCGGGAGCGCCGCGATGCAGTTCTGCGAGTGGTAGCAGAGCGAGGGACGCCACTCGACGACGATCTCTTCGGTCGCATACTCGCGGGTCGGCTTGGCGATCTTTTCGCTCACGCTCGTGCGCCGCTCATCGGCGTTGCGCGCTCGAGGATGACGCCTGCGATGTCGCGCTCGCGTGCCGGTCGGTGCTCGTAATAGCGGCGCCGGTGCCCGGCCGCGTACGGAGTCGCTTCGACGGGCTCGAGGTACGCGAAGATCGCGCGTGTGCCTTGGTGAAACTCGCCGTCGTCCGTCTCGAGCACGGGCGTCTGATCGGTACCCGTGTGAGCGAGGAGCTGAGAGCGCTGCTCGGGCCACGGAGCGACCTGCCGTGCGACGAAGTCGATGCCGAGCTCGGTCAGCCGTTCACGAACGGCCGAGGAGAACGGGCACCATTCCGCCTGGTAGAGGGTCAACATGGGCGTCTCACGGAGACTAGCCCCCGGAAATGACTCTGCGTCCTGACGCGTTTGAAGGAGACATGGAAGCGAAGGTCGTGAGAGACGACGAGCGGTCGCTGTACGAGCTCTACGTCGGAGATGACCGACTGGGGCTGATCGTGTTCCGCTCGAGGCCGGGCCGGGTCGTGATGCTGCACACAGAGGTCGACGAGCGCCTCGAGGGACGGGGACTTGGGAGCCGCCTGGTGGCAGACGCCCTCGCGGACGTCCGAGCGCGTGGCCTCACTGTCACACCGCTGTGCCCGTTCGTTGCCGCCTATATCCGGACGCACCCCGAGGACGCTGACCTGGTCGCCGAGGCGTCCGCGAAATAACGCCGCGCGAGCAACTTGCCGCTTTGGGCAGCGTGCACGAGCTGCTTGATCGCCACGGAATCGAGTACTGGTTGTTCGGCGGCTGGGCCGTCGACTTCTACGCGGGTTCGGTCACGCGACCGCACGACGACGTCGACATCGCGGTCTGGCTGGACGACCACGCCCGAATTGCCGATCTCCTCGCGGCTGAGGGATGGAAGCACGCGCCGGAGGCGGACGAGGACGGCGGCACGGGCTACGAACGCGGCTTCGTGCGGCTCGAGCTCACCTTTCTCGTTCGCGGCGAGGACGGGCAGCCGTGCATACCCCTCCGCGACCGTCTGACGCGGTGGCCAGAGGAGCCGCTCGGCGATGACGTAGCCGAGTTCGACGGCGTGCGGGCGCGGATCGTCGGACTCTCAGTACTCAAGCGCAGTAAGTCGCAGGCACGCGAGGATCCGGCTGATGCCAGAAAGGACCGCGCGGACTCGGCCACGCTCGCTAGTCGGACGTTCCCACTTGGAGCGGCCGCCGCGCCAGCTCGTTTAGACCAGCTTCGATCGCGCATGACCTGAGGTGCCGAGAAAGGTCTGACGTCTGCACGCACCAAGCTAGTAGGAGGGCTTGGCGATTCGATTGGCGAACTGTCTCCATGGAGATCGGCGTCCGCCTCACCGTCGTTGGAAGCCAAACTGAGGCGGAGATCATCTGCTCGGTACTACGCGCGAACGGAGTCAGGTGTGGGGAGCGAGCAGCCGACGTGCCGATTCAGGGCGCGGGCGGCTTTGGGGGATGGCGGGAAATCCTTGTTAGTGAGGATCAGCTGGAGGCCGCACGCCAGCTTCTGGCGAGTACGTCGCCAGCCGAATAGCTCGTGCCCGGCTGAGCGCGTGCGACAGATGGGCGAGCATCACAAGGTCAGAGTGAAGCGCACTTCAGCGACCGGAAGCGGCAAGAAAACGCTCGAATCGCGCTGCCAGCCGTTCGCGATCCGGCTTCCATTCGGTCTTTCGTGGGACGTAGATCGAGTCTCGGTCGAACGCCTTGAGCACGTCGAGCATCGGCCCGTCCTCGTCATCGAGCAGACGTTCCGAAACACGAACTTCGTAGTCAGGGGAGACGCCGACAAGGTCATGATCGAACGCGCGATGATGGATCGAGCACAGCGCAAGCCCGTTGCTGACGACGGGCTCGCCTTGCTCCTCGATGTCGCCGACGATGTGTGCGGCGTCGAGGAGCCGAACTTCCTTCAGCCGGCAGATCGCGCACTGCTCTCGGTATGCCGGGACAACGCGGCCGCGGAATTGTGCCTGGTGAATACGAACGCGCACGTCGCGCACGGCGTATCTGCGCTCGATCGGGTCTTCAGGGAAGACAGGCTCGGGCTCGTCGAGAGGCCCGACCATCGCACCGGGCGCGACGAGTACTTGCCTCGCCGCGGGATCGTCGCCGATCACGAAGAAGGGAAAGTTCGGTCGATACCAGCCGGGTCGAGTGCCGACGAAATATGAATGGATAGGGCCGCAGGTCCGCTCTGCACGGCGGCGCGGAAGATCCCCTTCTGGGGGCTGAGGTACGG
>JBASRJ010000359.1:0-16288 GCA_049273785.1 Gaiellaceae bacterium
TGAGAGTCGGCGGCTCGGGCGCGCAGCTCGCCGGCGTCGTGTACGAGCCCGTGCTGACACTGTCCCTGCCTCGGGCGGAGACCGTCGGGACGGCGATGAACGCGCTTGCGCACTGCGCGGAGGCGCTGTACGTGCAGGGACACAATCCGGAAGCGGACGAGCATGCGGTCGCGGGCGCGAGGCTGATCGGCCGGCATCTCCCGCGCGTGGTCGACGCACCGGACGATCTCGCCGAGCGCACGAAGCTGCTGGAGGGCGCGATGCACGCGGGCATGGCGCTCGGGAAGTCGATGCTCGCCCTCGGCCACGCGATGGCGCAGGCCCTAGGAGGCCGTTATGGCCTCCCGCACGGCGCGCTGAACGCGATCTGCCTTCCAGCCGCGCTTCGCTTCAACGAGGAGGTCGCGCCCGACGCGATTGCGCGGCTCGGCGACGCGCTCGGCGGGGACGCGGTCACCCGGGTCGAGGAGCTTGCGCGGCTCGGTGGCTTCGAGCGGCTCTGTGATCTGGGCGCTCCCGAGGACGAACTCGCCCAGGTCGCCGCGGCCGTTGCGCAGCGACCGGGCGCCAGGGCGAACCCGCGTCCGGCGACGCCCGGCCAGATCGAGCAGCTCCTCAGGTCGGTCTGGTGATGAACGCACGCGGGCGCGCGAGGAGTCCGCAGCATCTCCTCGCGCGCTTGACTGACGGCAGACCGCGCTTCCCCGGGCTACGGCGTGACGGCTGCGCCGTGGCCCTGCACCGCTCGCGAATCAGTCGGCTCCGTCGTACATGCCGTGCCGAAGGCGCTGCGGCATGACGGCTCTTCCGTTCGCTCGCCTGTGCATGTGTCCGATCCTGAGGGGTCCCGCTGAAAGTTCCCTGAAGATCCCCTGAATCTGGAGGCCGTGGTACGGTCGCGACACACGGAGGATCTGCGGTCGAGCCGTCGCTGGAGTTCGGGATCCTTGGCCCCCTCGAGGTACGGCGGAACGGGCGGGTCGTCCCGCTCCATGGGCACAAGCAGCGCGCGCTTCTCGCCCTTCTCCTCCTGGGCGCGAACGAGGTCGTCTCCCGAGAGCGCCTGATCGACGAGCTCTGGAGCGACCAACCGCCCGAGACGGCCACCAACACGCTCCAGGTCCACGTTTCGCAGTTGCGCAAGGCACTGGCAGGCGACGGCGTGGACGCGGCCGCGGCGCTCGCGACCCGGCCTCCAGGCTACGTCCTGTTCGTGCTGCCGGACCACGTCGACGCCGACCGGTTCAAGCGGCAAGTCGCCGCAGCGGCGGGCGCGCGCCGCAAGGGCGAGATCGACGCCGCTTCTGCGCTCTTGACCGAGGCGCTGGGCGCGTGGCGTGGGCCTGCGCTCGCCGATCTCGCCTCTGAGCCCTTCGCTCGCCCGGAGATCGCACGGCTCGAGGAGCTGCGACTCGCCGCGCTCGAGGACCGGATCGACTGCGAGCTCGAGCTCGGCCACCATGCCGAGGTCGTCGGCGAGATCGAGGCGCTGGTCGAGCAGCATCCTCTGCGCGAACGCTTGCGATTGCAGCTGATGCTCGCCCTGTACCGGTCCGACCGGCAGGCCGACGCGCTCGGGGCCTACCACGATGCCCGCACGAAACTGAACGACGAGCTCGGCATCGCTCCCAGTCAGGCGCTGAGCGAGTTGCAGCGCTCGATTCTTCGGCAGGACGAGACGATCGCGGTGACCAGACCGTCGGTTGCCCGACCGAGGAAGGTTTCGCTCCCGGACTCCGTGACGCCCCTGGTTGGGCGCACCGGCGAGATCGGCGCCGTCGTCGAGCTCGTTCGCCTCGACCACGTCCGCCTCGTCACGTTGACCGGGCTCGGGGGGATCGGCAAGACGCGGCTGGCCGCCGAGGCCGCCCGACTGCTGGCGCCGGATTTCCCGGACGGAGTCGCCTACGTTCCGCTCGCCACGATCTCCGATCCGGGTCTTCTCTCCGCGACGATGGCACAGACACTTGGGGTAGGAGAGTGGGGCGGGCCGCCGGAGGAGGCGCTCGAGGAGTACCTCCGCCCGCTGCGGATGTTGCTGCTCGCCGATAACTTCGAGCAGCTCGTGACAGCCGCAGATCTGATCTCGCGACTGCTCAGCAGCGCCCCCGGCCTGAAGGTCCTCGTGACGAGCCGCGCACCACTCCGTCTTGCGGCTGAGCATGAGTACGCGCTCTCTCCGCTGCCGGTGGCCGACTCGATTGCGCTCTTCGCCGAACGCGCGCAGGCCGTGAGCCCGGATTTCTCGTTGTCCGGTCCGACGGCCGGCGCCGTAGGCGAGCTCTGCGAACGTCTCGAAGGACTGCCGCTCGCTATCGAGCTCGCGGCTGCGCGGACGCGGCTGCTGTCGCCCGCGGCGATGCTCAACCGCCTGGATCGTCGCCTGGACCTCTTGGCGGCGGGTCCCCGAGACGTGCCGGGCCGCCATCGAGCGTTGCGGCTGACCCTCGACTGGAGCTTCGAGCTCCTGACGCCCGCACAACAGCGCGTCTTCGCCCGCCTTGCAGTGTTCGTCGGCGGTTGCGCCCTGGACGCAGCGGCCGCCGTTTGCGGAGTCGGGGACGCCTCTGTGCTCGACGACCTCTCGCCGGTCGTCGAGGAGAGCCTCGTCCGTCAGGTGGGAGAGTCGCGTTTCGCGATGCTCGAGACGGTGCGTGAGTACGCTGCTGAGCGTTTGCGCGCGCTCGGTGAGGATGACGACGCGCGCGCCGTCCATTCGCGCTACTTCCTGGGTCTCGCCGAGGACGCACATCAGGCGCTCGGCGGCCCGCAGCAGGCTGAGTGGCTCGGGCGACTCGAACTGGAGCACGACAACCTCCGGGCTGCACAGACGTACGCCAGGGAACGCGGAGACTCCGAGACGAGCCTCCGATTGTGCGCCTCGCTCTGGCGGTTCTGGCAGATCCACGGGCACCTGGAGGAGGGCCGCCGCGCTCTCGAGAATGCACTCGCGTCGGACCCCGGTGGTGATTCCCTCCTTCGCGCCCGCGCCCTCAACGGTGCGGGTGTGCTCGCGGGCGAGCAAGGCGACTTCGAAGCGGCCGCCTCGTTCTTCGAAACAGCCCTCGAACTCGTTCGCGGCCTCGGTGACCACGAGCGGACCGCAAACGTGCTTGTGAACCTGGGCAACCTGGCGCTGTTCGACCGCGACTTCGAGCGAGCTCGTCGCCTCTACGAGGACAGCATCGAGCACGCCGCGCTCGGCGGCAGCTCGGGCGTCGAGGCGATCGCGCGCGAGAACCTCGGGCTCGTTGCGCTGGACCAGGGGGATCTCGACCACGCGGTCGAGTTGCTCGAGGAGAGCACGAAGCTGGCGGCCGAGGCGGGGGACGATCGCGGGCGGTCGTCCTCGACGCGCGCACTGGCAGCGGCGTTGCTCGAGGGCGGGGAAACCGAGCGCGCGCGAGATCATCTTGGCGAAGGGCTCGATCTTGCGCGCCGCCTCGGCGAGCTGAACGGCATTGCCTACTGTCTGGACACCTTCGCCGGGCTGGCGGCGGCGGCACGCGACGCGGAGCGAGCGGCTCAGCTGTTCGGCGCGGCGGATGCCGTGCGGTCTTCGATCGGCGCCCTGCGGCCTCCCGACCAGCAACCGCTCTACGAGCGCTGGGTCGCCTCGACCCTCACCCAACTCGAGACGGCCGTGTATGCGGCCTGCTACGAGTCGGGCAGAGCGCTGTCGCTCGACGATGCATGTGAGTTGGCGCTGGCGCTGCCGGGGATTGGCATAAGAATGACAAATACCTCGGATTAGCCGTGCTCTGATAGGCTCGAGAGCCGTGCTGGAGCCCATATCCTTCGACGTGCTCGTGATCGGGAGCGGGGCTTCCGGGCTCGCGGCAGCAGTGTCCGCCTTCCGTGCGGGGGCGCGCGTCGGGCTCGCCACGAAAGGTTCGCTGCCTTCCTGTAACTCCGCGAAGGCGCAGGGCGGGATTCAGGCGGCGTTCGCCGAGGACGACTCGCCCGGGCAGCACGCTGAGGACGTCTGGAAGTCGAGCCACGAAACCGCCGACCGCCGGCTCGTCGAGGTTCTGACCACCGAGGCGCCCGGCGCCATCCACTGGCTCGAGGAGAACGGGGTCGAGTTCACCAAGGAGAACGGCGGCTACCGGCTTGCTCGCTGCGGCGGCGCAACGCGCAAGCGGCTGCTCCAGGTCGGTGACCGGACGGGTCACGCGATCACGACCGCCTTGCGCGACACCGTCGAGTCGGAGTCGGTGCGCACGTTCCCGAAGTCGCCGCTCACCGAGCTCCAGCGGACGGACAGCGGCTGGCGTGCGCATTGCGGCGACCACGTGATCGACGCGGCGACGATCGTGCTGGCCGCCGGCGGACGCTGCTGGCGGGTTGCACAGGAGCGAGGCGAGCTCTGCACGAACCATCCGGGCGCGACCGGCGAGGTGACGCAGATCGCGGTCGACCTCGGCGCCAGGACGCGCGACTTCGACGCGCTGCAATACCACCCCAACGGCGGCGCGTGGCCGCCGAACATGCAGGGCTACTCGATTCCGGAAACGACGCGCGCATACGGCGCAGTGCTCCTCAACGCGGACGGCGAGGAGTTCACGGATTCACTCGGGCCGCGCGACGCGGTGTCCCAGGCGATCGTCGACGAGGTTGCGAAGGGCAAAGGCGTCGAGACACCAGACGGCAGGCCCGCGGTGTACCTCGACACGACCCGCATCCCCGAGCCCGACGCGAACGTCTCCCTGCCATACATGCTGCGCCGTTACCGCGCAGGTGGTATCGACCCTCTGCGCGAGCGGATCTTCACGTACCCGGTTCTCCATTACCAGAACGGCGGTCTCGTGATCGACGAGAATGCCGAGACGACGCTCGAAGGCATGTTCGCCTGCGGCGAGATCGCCGGTGGCACACACGGGCGCAACCGGATGATGGGGAATTCGCTGCTCGAATGCTGCGTGTTCGGACGGCGTGCCGGCGCGGCGGCAGCAGAAAGGGCGCGCGCATGATCGCCACCGATCTCCAGGGCATCGTCGAGGACGCCGCCGCGCACCTGTACGTCTGGGCGCTGATGGACATTCCGCAGGATCTCCGGGATGCGCTCGCCGATGCGGCGGGGCGCGAGACGTCGGTGCCCGGGCGGCGCGTCCTGGCGACGATCCTCCGAAACGTCCAGGTCGCCGACGACCAGAAGAACCTCGTCTGCCAGGACACGGGGATCGCCGTCTACACGTGCCGGGTCGGCGAGCACTTCCCGCTTCACCCGACCGGCATCTACGCCGCCCTGAAGGCCGGCACGGAGCGCGCGACCGTCGAACATCCGCTGCGCTCGAACGCCGTACACACGATCACGCGCGAGAACACCGGACCGAACACCGGTTACCGGCTCCCGATCGTGCACTGGGAGTTCATTCCCGAGTGGGATGGGCTCGACGTCAAGTGCGTGCCCAAAGGCTCCGGCTCGGAGAACATGAGCTTCCTGAAGATGTGCATCCCCGCCGACGGCGTCAAGGGGATCAAGCAGTTCGTGCTCGAGTCGATCGTCGGCGCGGGGGGAAAGCCGTGCCCGCCCGGGATCGTCGGCGTCGGCATCGGCGGCTCGGCCGATTACGCCATGTACCTGGCGAAGGAAGCGATCACGCGTCCCATCGGCACGAAGAATCCGGATCCGCACGTCGCGAAGCTCGAAGAGGAGCTGTACGCATTGCTGAACGAGACGGGGATCGGCCCGATGGGCCTGGGCGGCGACGTCACCGTGCTGCAGTGCCACGTCGAGCACGCGGACACGCACATGACGCTCAATCCCGTAGCCGTCAACTACCAGTGCTGGGCCGCGCGCCGCGCAAGCGCCCACATCACTGTGGACGGTGTCGTCGACTACGACCGGGAGGCGTGACGATGCCGTGCGGCTCTCGTCACACTTTCGTCGCGGTGCCTGGCACCGCGACGCACTGGAAAAGCGCCGTACGGCGGTCGCTAGCCCCGTCAGCCCGCTCCCGGCGGTCGTCCGTGCGTCAGCCTTTCGTCACGGTGCCTGGCACCGGGTGGCTCTAGAAGCCATGGCCATTCAGAGGCTGACGTTCCCGACAAACGAGGAGGAGATCCGGAAGCTGCGCGCCGGCGACGAGGTGGTCGTCGACGGTCACATCATCGGCATCCGCGATCGGACGCACATCCGCATCTTCGACCAGGGCGTCAAGCCGCCGATGGACCTCGGCGGCGCGTTTCTCCTGCACACGGCGCCGGGCGTCAAGAAGGTCGGCCCGGGCAAGTACGAGAAGGTCTGCATCGGCACGACGACCTCCGCGCGGATGGTGCGCTTCACGGAGGGCCTGGGCGCGCAGTACGGCGTGCGCGCGATCTGCGGCAAGGGAGGGCTGCCGGACGAGGCGATCGAGCCAATGCGCAAGCACGGGATGGTTTATTTCGCAATCGTCGGCGGCGCTGCGGCGCTCGAGACGACGCAGATCGAGGAGATCGAGGAGGTCGCCTGGGAGGAGCTGATGCCCGAGTGCCTCTGGAAGTTCCGCGTGAAGGACTTCGGGCCGCTCATCGTCGGCATCGACAGTCACGGCAATTCGCTGTTCCACGACGTCCAGGAACGCGCCAAGCAGAAGCTGGAGGAGATCTATGCTCGGCTTTGAGCCACGCACGGGCGGTTTGACACACGTGATCGACAAGGGTCTCGGCCCGCGCGGGTGGGAGGACGTGCTCGAGACGTCCGGCGCGTACATCGACATCGTCAAGCTCGGCTGGGGGACGGCCTACGTGACGCCGAACCTTCGCCGCAAGCTCGAGGTGCTGCGCGAGAAGCCAGTCGTGATCGGCGGCACGTTCTTCGAAGTCGTGTACTCGAAGGAGCGTCTCGACGAGTACAAGCAGTGGCTGCGCGACCTCGGGCTGACGCACGTGGAGATCTCCGACGGCACGATCGAGATCCCGCGCGAGCGCAAGCTGGAGCTGATCGAGGACTTCGCCCGCGACTTCACGGTCATCTCGGAGGTCGGGTCGAAGGACTCGTCCGTGGAGTACACCGCCGACGAGTGGACGACGTGGCTGCGCGAGGAGCTCGAGGTCGGCGCGTGGAAGGTCGTCACCGAAGCGCGCGAGGGCGGCACGGCAGGGATCTTCGACTCGGGCGGCGGGATGCGAACCGAGCTGATCGGCGAGATCGCGGCAGCCGTCGGGCTCGAGAACGTCATCTTCGAGGCGCCGACGAAGGCCGCACAGGCGTGGTTCATCAAACAGTTCGGCCCCCATGTAAACCTCGGGAACATCCCCCCGGACGAGGTGATCCCGCTCGAGACATTGCGGCTCGGGCTGCGTGGGGACACGCTCAAGGAGGTGCTGCTTGGCGACCGCGCCGGCACTGCAGCTTCCTGACCTCGAGGCGATGTCGGCGGAGGACGTCCTCGTCTGGGCCTATGAGCAATTCGAGGACCGGATGTGCCTGACGTGCTCGTGGCAGCGGCAGTCGTCCGCGCTCGTGCACATGGTCAGCGAGCTCGGCCTCGACATCCCGGTCGTCGAGCTCGACACCCTCGTCCTCTTTCCCGAGACGTACGAGACCCGCGAGCGCCTCGTCGAGCGCTACGGCCTCGAGCTGCAGTCGTTTCGTCCGATTGATCCTCCGGACCGGCTGTGGGAGACCGAACCGGACCGCTGCTGCCGCATCCGCAAGGTCGAGCCGCTGGAGCGCGCGCTCGCCGGCTACGAGGCGTGGATCACGGGCATCCGCCGCGAGCAGTCGCCGACGCGCGCGAACGCGCAGAAGATCGAGTGGTCGGACCGCTACGGCGTCTGGAAGGTGCAGCCGCTCGTCGACTGGGACAAGAAGCACGTCCAGGCGTACATCCACGTGAACGAGATTCCGTACAACCCGCTGCACGACGCGGGCTATCCGTCGATCGGCTGCATTCCGTGCACGCGTCCCGTCGGTGCGGGCGAGGACGAGCGCGCGGGGCGCTGGGCCGGAAGCGACAAGCTCGAGTGCGGCATCCACATCAACGCACCGCTGATCAAGGAGTCAAATGACTGACGCAGCATTCGTAGCTGTGGAAACCTCTCGGTTTCCCCAGGCCCCTTCCACCGGTCCGCTTCGCGGACGAGAGCTCCAAGCCCTAACGGGCTTTACGCTCTGGTTTACGGGCCTCTCCGGTGCGGGGAAGACGACGATCGCGGAGATCGTCCGCCCAGAGCTCGAGCGGCGCGGCCGCAAGGTCGAGTGGCTCGACGGCGACGAGGTGCGCGAGCACCTGTCGAAGGGCCTCGGGTTCTCGAAGGAAGACCGCGACGCGAACATCGACCGCATCGGCTGGGTCGCATCGAAGCTGACGCGACACGGCGCCGCCGTGATCGTGTCGGCGATCTCGCCGTACGCCGACGCGCGCGACAAGGCACGCGCGATGGTCGAGCAATACGGGACGTTCGTCGAGGTGTTCGTCGATGCGTCCGTCGAGGAATGCGCGCGCCGTGACGTCAAAGGTCTGTACGAGAAGGCGTTCCGGGGGGAGATCATGGAGTTCACGGGCGTGTCCGATCCCTACGAAGCCCCTGCAAATCCGGAGATCTGCATCGAGTCGGACCACGAGGAGCCGCGGGAGAGCGCGGACCGGATCGTCGAGCTGCTGGAAGCGCGCAGTCTGATCTCCGCGGGGGTGGCGGCATGATTGTCGACACCGAGACACGCTTGATCGCGGCGCACGGCGGCGAGCTCGTCGACAGGACGGGCGAGCGACCGGACGGCGTCGAGCGGCTCGAACAACTGACGCTGACGTCGCGCGAGCTCTCCGATCTTGAGCTGCTCGCGTGTGGCGCGCTGTCGCCGCTCGAAGGATTCATGGGGCGTGACGACTACGAGTCCGTGCTCGAGACCATGCGGCTCTCGAACGGTCTGCCGTGGGCGCTCCCGGTCGGTCTGGCCGTCGACCACGCCCCGAAGGGTGACCAGGTGGCGCTCGCCGATCCGACGGGGTGCCCGGTTGCCGTGCTCGAGGTCGAGAACGTCTACGAGTACGACAAGAGCCGCGAAGCCGAGCAGGCGTTCCGGACGACGGACGCAGCGCATCCGGGTGTCGCACGCCTGTACGAACAGAAGCCGTTCTACCTCTCGGGCCGCGTGACGGTGTTCGAGCTGCCGGAGCCGGCGTTTCCCGAGCTGGCGAAGACGCCGGCCGAGACGCGCGCCGAGTTTGCAGAGCGCGGCTGGAGGCGCGTCGTCGGCTTCCAGACCCGCAACCCGATCCACCGCGCGCACGAGTACCTGACGAAGGTCGCGCTCGAGACCGTCGACGGCCTCCTGATCCATCCGCTCGTCGGCGACACGAAGTCGGACGACGTGCCCACGGCGACCCGGGTCGAGTGCTACCGCGTCCTGCTCGACGGCTACTACCCGGCAGAGCGCGTGGTGCTGTCCGCCTTCCCGGCGGCGATGCGCTACGCCGGCCCGCGTGAGGCAATCTGGCACGCGATCTGCCGCAAGAACTACGGCTGCTCGCACTTCATCGTCGGCCGCGACCACGCCGGTGTCGGCGACTACTACGGGACGTACGACGCGCAACTCATCTTCGACGAGTTCGAGCCGCACGAGCTGGACATCGAGCCGATGTTCTTCGAGCACTCCTTCTGGTGCCGCGCGTGCGGGTCGATGGCCTCGGCGAAGACGTGCCCGCACGACAAGGACGACCATGTCTTCCTCTCCGGGACGAAGGTGCGTGAGCTGCTCGAGAACGGCGAGCTCCCGCCGCAGGAGTTCTCGCGGCCCGAGGTCGCCGAGGTCCTGATCGACGCGTATCGCGCGTAGATGACCTGGCAGTTCACGCTCACGGGTCTTCTGATCGGTGTCCTCGTCGGGCTGACCGGGATGGGGGGCGGCTCCCTCCTGACGCCGATCCTCGTGATCGTGTTCGGCTTCAAGCCGACGTACGCGGTCGGCACGGACATCCTCCACGGCGCCATCTTCAAGTCGTTTGGGGCCGCCCGCTGTCGGCAGCTTGGCACGGTGCATGCGCGCCTCGCCGCCTGGATGTTTCTCGGGTCCGGCCCGATGTCGCTCGCGGGCGTTGCGCTCGCGAGCTCACTCGGCGCCGGCGCCCAGAAGGCGGAGGGCTACGCCGTCGGCGGCGCGCTCGTGCTCGGCGGCATCGGGCTCGTCGCGAAGACCCTCGTGAAACGCGGCGTGCAGGCGAGCAACGCGCCGTTCCTGCTTGCCCGCCGGGACAAGATCCTCGCGACGACGATCGGCGCCGTTTTCGGCTTCGTCGTGGGGCTGACGTCGGTCGGCAGCGGAACGTTCTTCGGGCTTGTGATGGTGATCATCTACCCGCTGACGGTTCCGAAGATCGTCGGGACGGACATCTTCCACGCCGCAGCGCTCCTCTGGGTCGCGGGCCTCGGACACCTCGTGCGCGGAAACGTCGACCTCCACGCGATGGCCTGGCTCTTGCTCGGCTCCGTGCCCGGAATCCTGATCTCCAGCAAGTTCACCGTGCGGATTCCCGACAGCGTCCTGCGGCTAGGGCTCGCGCTCGTCCTTGCAATGAGCGGCCTCAAGCTCCTGGAAGTGCCGGATGCGAACTGGATCATCGCCGGCGGTCTCGGCGGCGGTGCGGTCGCGCTCGCGACGTTCGGCATCAGGGCACGGGTCACGCGTCCCCGCGCGGCGCCGGCCGGCAGCTTCGACTAACGCCCGCCTGCCTGCCGGCGAGCTAGACTCGCTGCACGATCGCCGTCGAGTGGTTGACGATATTGAGCTCGGCCAGGCCGTCTCTTCGATCCGTGCTGGCCGCGGCCGCGCTCGTGGTCGTTGTCGGCGCGGCCACCGCTGCGCTGAACGTCGGCGCCGTATCCGTAGAGGACATCGCCGCGAGCCCCCAGAGCTTCGGCCAGGGGAAGCTCTGGTTACTGGTCTCGAGCGGCCTCGTCGTGGAGAAACCGCTCGCCTTCTCGATGCTCTCCTTCGCGGCGTTGGCGGCTGTGGCGCTCTTCGTCTGCGGCGCGCGCGTCTTCTGGGTCGCCGCCATCGCCGGTCACATCTGCTCGACACTGGTCGTGTACCTGGCCCTCGCCGCCTACCGATTGAGCGAACCGGAGGCCTTCCGTAGGATCGTGACTTCTCCGGATTACGGCATCTCCGCGATCGCGGCAGCCTGGCTTGGCGCGATCGCCACGATCGCCTGGCAGGAACGCGGGAGCACTCCGGCCAGGAAGCTGGCGATCGCTGTCAGTTGCCTCGCAGTCGCGCTGTTCGCATGGACGCTCAGAGGGACGCTCAACGTGCTCGATTCGGAACACGTGCTCGCATTCGTGATCGGAATCGGCATTGCGGGTGCCCGCCTCCGCACGTTCGCGGTCGCTCGAGATCTCGATCCGGCGACGCCCTGAACGGCGTTTACCGGCGAGTTGGTGGCTAGCCATGCCGGCTTCTCACTAACCGTGTCTTTACAATCCGCGGCCAATGCGCCGCCTGCTGATCGGCATTGTGGCGCTGGTCGTGCTCGCAGGCGGTGCGGCCGGAGCCTGGTACTACCACGACCAGACGCGCACGCGCGAGAAGCGCGGCTCGTCCACGGTCGAGTTCGTGACGACGGCTCCGGCCGTCAAGAAGCGGTCGCAGCAGCTGATCGAGACTGTGCCGTGGCCGATGTACGGATACGACCCGGCGCGGACGCACGACGCGATCCAGTTCAAGCTTCGCCCGCCCTTCCGCAAGATCTGGACGTTGCGCCTCGGGAACATCATCGAGTTCCCACCGGTCGTGGGCTACGGGCTCGTCTTCGTCAATCAGTTCCGCGGCCGCTTTTTTGCCGTTGACGCCGCGACGGGAAAGCCGCAGTGGCGCAAGCACTTCCTCAACTGCGCGGCCGCGTCGCCGGCGATCGGCAAGGACATCGTCTACCAGGCGTACATGCAGCCGTACCCCTGCAACCGGTACCCGCGCTCACAGAAGGGATTCATCGTCGCGATCCTGTTCCGCTCGAAACAGCGCGGCATCCTCTTCCACCGCGGCAAGATCCTCTGGCGCTTCAAGACCGGCGCTGTGGAGTCGTCCCCCCTGCTCGTGAACGGCGTTCTCTACTTCGGGTCATGGGATCACCATCTGTACGCGCTCGACGTGAGCCAGCGGGCCCGCCCACGGCTGCGCTGGCGTGTCGATCTCGGCGCCGAGGTGAACAGCTCGCCGGCGTACGCGAACGGCACCGTGTACGTCGGCACCGACGGCGGCAACGTCTACGCGCTGGATGCCCGCACGGGGCGCGTGCGCTGGCGCTCCTCTTCCTACTCGCGATTCCTCCACGGCCGCGAGTACTTCTACGCCACGCCGACACTGGCCTACGGGCGGGTGTACATCGGGAACACGGACGGGACGCTGTACGTGTTCGGAGCGCGGACCGGACACCTCCTGTGGGCGCGGCACGCCGGGTCGTACGTGTACACCGCTGCGGCCGTCTGGCGCCGCGAGGTGATCATCGGCACCTACGACGGCCACCTGATCGCCTACAACGCGGCGACCGGGGGCGAGCTCTGGCGGCACGAGGCGCCGGCCGCGATCCACGGCGCGCCGACGGTGCTCGACGGCCTCGTCTACTTCTCAACCTGCGGCGCGTGCGGCTCGCACGGCTCGCGCCACGCCAAATCGGGCCCGCGCGGGACCTATGCCGTCGGCGCGCGGAACGGCCGGCTGGTCTGGCAGTTCGGTGACGGTCAGTATTCGCCGGTGGTCGCGGACTCGGAACGGATGTATCTGGTCGGGCGCACGCGTGTCTACGGGTTCGTTCCGGCCTCGAAGTACCCCGCGTACGTGCAGAAGTACTTCCCGCGCAGCAGGCACAAGTGAGGCGCGTAGGGCCCACGATCCTAGTGGTCGCGTTGCTGTCGGCGACGGCCGTCGCGTTCGCGACCACCGAGCGCCAGAAGCTCGAGAAGACGCCTTTCTCCGTGCTCCACGTCGACGAGGTGTTCTCGCCGCGCCACGGACAGGCTGCGATCTCGCTGCGCTTCCGGCGACCTCACCTGTTGACGTTGCAGATCCTCGACCGGAACGACCGAGTCGTTGCCACGCTGGCATCGGAGCGGCGCGTCGAGGCCGGCACGACGATCTTCCGCTGGAGCGGCACGGACGTGCCGGACGGCTTCTACCGGCCGAAGGCGACACTCGACACCGGCCGCGAGTTCACCCTCCAGAATCCGATCAGGCTCGACTCGATCGCGCCGACGGTGCGAGTGGTCTCGTACCGGCCGCGCGTCGTCCGGCGGCGAGCGAAAGCGCGCGTCCGAATCACGTACCGGCTGTCGGAGTCAGGGCACGTTCGCGTGTACGTCAACGGGCGCCAGGAGCTCGAGGGCGGCGCGACGAAGCGAGACTTTCAGCTGGATTGGCGCCCCCAGAAGCTACGGCGCGGTCGTTACCGGCTGCAACTCGCCGCCGTCGACCTCGCCGGCAACATCGGGCTCCGCACGCACGTCTTCGTCGTCCGCGTTCGCTAGCAGCGCCGCCGCGACGATCCCGATCAGCGGCCAGACGAGATACGACGTTTGGAAGACGCGGCTGATGAAGAGGAGGACGAACATCGAGATCGCGAAGCCGGCCGCTCCCACCCATGCGCGCGCCGCGCGTAGCTGATTCAAGAGCAGCCACGCGGTCACGGGCAGCCAGACGAGCAGCAGCAGCCACACGAACGGATACGAGCCGTAGCGGTCGTCGACGATTCCCGCCTTGAGGAAGAGCGAGGAGAGGCCGTAGCCGATGATCCGGTACGTCGAGCCGCCGTAGCTGATCGTGTCGCGCCAGAGCCCGCCCGGGTCGGCGACGAGGAAGGGAAGGATGCCGATGGCGAGCGGCGCCGCGAACGCTGCGACCGCTTTTCGAGCGACGGCACGCGGAGCGTGCAGCGCGAGCAGCATCAAGGCGAAGAAGGGCACCGCCACGAGCGCGAACTGCTTCATCAGCACCGCGAGCCCGAGCAGCAGCGCCGCCGACACGAGCCGGCGGCGTGAGAGCAATGCGAACGCGAGCAGCAGGCAGAGCAGGGACGGCGCGTCGGCCGTCCCGAACCACGCTGCGCGCACGACGAGAGGGTTCGCGACGGCGAGTGTGCCGAGTGCAATGCGTAACGTGAGCGGTGCGCGAAACGCGAGCGCGGCTCCGAACAGCGCGATCGTGCAGAGCAGCACGAAGAAGCGGTAGTCGTCGAGCGGCGCAGGCAGCACGCCCCACGCGGCGGCGGTCAGCGGGGTCCCGGGAAAGTACGCCAGATGGTGCAGCGCCACCTGCTTCCGCCCGACCGGAAAGCCTGCGGCCGGATACCAGTGCTCGAGGCCCGTGCCCGTGTAGTCGCGGCCGTACGGGTCGTGGCCGTGGCGGATGAGACGGCCGGCGATCTCGATCTGGTACGTCGAATCGTTGTCGTGGTACCACGGCTCCGTTGCCTGGCGCAGCCCGGCCTGGAGCAGGACGGCAGGAACGAGAAGCGCAACCGCGACGAGGAGCGCGAGCGCGCACAGCAGGTCCGAGCGCCAGGTGCGCCACCGCCAACCTGCCACCGCCACGAGGGCGACGACGAAGCCGGCGACGATGCCCGGCGTCCGGACGAAGCCGAGATCCCAGTGTCGGCCCGCAGCGCGCACGAGCGGGCCGAGCACGCCGTGCGGGTGGACCGACGGCGGTTGGAACGGCCACGGATCGGAGCCGAGCTCGGGCACGACGATCGCGACGAGGCCGCCGAGCGTTCCGAGGATCGCCCAGGCGCCGAGCCGGCCGATCCTCATCTGGCGGGGACGGCCTCGCGCGGCTCCGTCACCTCGGGCGCCGGGATCGGCGCCGGTCGCGGCCGGCTCAGGAGTGCCGCGGCGATAGCCAGTACCAGCCAGGTGATCGGATCCTCGAAGAACCCGCTGTACGCGAGCGAGTGGACGAAGAGGGCTAAGAAGACCGCGGCGAGCGACAACCCGAGAGCCTGGTGGCGTCGCCGGACGGCGTCGAGCGCGCGTGCCGCGCCGGCGAGCACCGCAAGGTAGAGCAGCAGGCCGACGATCCCGAGCTCGGCGGCGACGGTCAGTGGAGTCGTGTGCGAGACGAAATTCTGGAGCGGGCCGAAGCGCGACGCGAGCTTCTGGGTCGCACGCGGCTGGCCGCCGATCCCGACGCCAGCGATCGGATGGTGCGCGAACACCCTGGCCGTGAGCGTGATCCGTCGAGAGCGGTCGCTCGTTGCCTTTCGCACCGAGGTGTGCGCGACCTTCGCCGCGGCGATCCCGACCGCGACGACGGCGACCGTGGCGGCCGCGATCGCCGCGACCTGGCGACCGCGCCGGTCGCCGACGACGAGCGTGACGGCGAGCACGACAACGAAGAGCGCCGCGTAGCTCGATTGCGAATAGGAGAAGTACAACCCGGCCCACATCAGCGCGATCAGTGCCGCCGCGGGAACGAAGTCGATCTTCCGCAGCCACAGACAGACGACGAGCACGGCGATTCCGAGCACGACGTGCCGCCCGTAAAGGCTCGGGTCGCGGAACAGCGACGTGACGCGGAAGTACGACGTGTAGGCGTTCGAAACCTGGAGGTTGTGGGCGTAGAAGATCAGGCGGTGCGTCGCGGCCTCGACGATCCCGACGACGGCGAAGAGGGATGCGAGCCCGACCGCGATCACTCCGAGGACCCGCGCCAGGCGCTCGGTGAACGGCGCGCGGCCGACGACGGCGACGAGGACGACGAAGGGAAGCAGAAAGTACTCGAGCAGGTTTCGTCCCGAACCGACGTCCTCCGTCCAGAGGAGGGACAACGACGCAAACGCCAGGAAGGCGGCGGTGGGAACCGCGATCTCGCGCGGCAGGGCGAGAACGGGACCGCCGCGCAATGAGTCCCATGCAAGCGCGATCGCCGCAACTGCGAGCACGACGTACAACGGCAGTAGCCGACCGAGCTGGCCGCCGTGCGCGATCGCGACGTAGAAGCGGTGCCCGCTGCCGAAGTCGAGCGGCAGCCGGAACGGCGCAGTGACGGCGGCGAGCGGGATCAAGAGCCATTGCGCCCGGCGAAGCAGCGCCGCCAGCCCCACGAGGACGACGAAGCCGGCGATCCCAGCGGCAACGAGCTTCGTCGATAGCTGGAGGCCGCCCGCCCGAGCGAGCAGCAACTCGGCGGCCACGAGCGCGACGAGCCCTCCCAGCAGCACGACTCGCCGTCCTGCGATCAGGACGGCAACGGCGCCGAGCGCGCCGAGAATCGCCGCAACGTCGGTCATAGAGCTCATTTCGGAATGACCACGCGCTGGCCGGGCGCGATGGGCGAGTGCGAGACAAGGACGCAGGGAGCGTCCATAGC
>JBASRJ010000374.1:0-8672 GCA_049273785.1 Gaiellaceae bacterium
GTGGGGGATCGCGTTCAGCCCCGACGGGCGCACAATCGCCGCTTCCGAATCTCCTTCCTGGCCGTCGTACACCATGGCCGGCGCGATCAAGCTGTTCGACTCGGGCAGACTCCGGCCGCTGCGGACAGTGGCCCGGCTAGAAGGCGGCGCCTTCACGGCGATTGGCTTCAGTCCGGACGGCCGGACGCTGGCCTTCGGCACCAACTTGGGCGCCTCGGGCATCTACGACGTCGCCTCGGGCGAGCGGCTCGTCTCGTTTCCCGGCCACACGACGAACATCTGGCAGGTGGAGTTCTCGCCCGACGGCAAGAACGTCGTCACGTCGGCAGACGACGGGAAGGCGCTCGTCTGGCGCGCGAGCGGCAACGAGCGGCGAGCGATCCTCACGGACGGCTTCGACACCGCTGTCAACGTAATCTTCAGCGCCGACCTCGCGTTTCTGCAGGATCGGATCCTCACGCGCTTCGCGCCGATAGCTGGCCCCGACGTCGGCCACGAGGTCGTCGAGAGCTGGGGGCTCGATGGCCGTCCGGCCGCGCCACCACTTGTGCTTGGGCCGGCCCACAACTTCTTTGCCAGGCTCAGCGGGAACGGCGGCTTCGCTCTGGGCGGCGCGACCCAGCCGTACGACACGCTCATGAAGCGCCTGCAGATCTGGAACCTGCGGACCCGCCGAATCGAGCAAACGGTCCCGATTGCAGCGGGCGCGAACTGGCCGATCCTCAGCCCCGACGGGGCTTGGCTGGCGTTCGCGGATACCACTGGGGCTGGCTCGATCAACCCCTTCGAGATCGAGAATCGCGCGACCGGCCGCGCCAGACGGCTGGGCACGAACCCGTGCGCCCGGGTCTTCTTCGACTTCAATACGGACGGTCGCCTCGTCGCCTCGAACACGTTCTGTGGAAAGGTGGACGTCTGGAGCACGGCCACCGGCGCCAGGATCGGGCACGAGCTGAGCTTTGTCGGCGCAGCCGATGTCGGCCCCGAACGTCTCAGCCACAACGGGACGCTCCTGGCCGTCGCCAACTCCGGCAATCTCGGGCAGATTGCCCTGATCCGCGTGGCGACGGGCCGTACCGTCGCCGTGCTCACCGACCACACCCTGGGGATCCAGGATCTCGCGTTCAGCCCTGACGACCGCCTGCTTGCTACGGCGAGCCTCGACGGCACGGCCAGGATCTGGGACGCGCACACGGGCACGGCGCTGCGCGTGCTCGAGCACCCCGACGGCGTCGAGAACGTCGCCTTCCGCCCGGACGGACGCTCCGTGGCGACGCTCGACTTCGCCGGCGTGATCAGGATCTGGGACGCCTGCAACGGCTGCACGAATCCGGCTGCCCTGATGGCGCTCGCGCGATCGCGGGTGACTCGCCAGCTCACGGACGACGAGCGGCGGACGTTCGGCCTCAAGTGAAGCTGCCGCGCCCTCTACGATCGGTTCGTGGATCACCGGCCTCGGCGAGCCGGAGCGCGATCGCCGCGCCTATGCCCCCTGACGCGCCGGTGACGAGCGCCGGGTGTGACCGGCCAGATCGATCTCAACCGTCGTCGCCCGTCACCACACTGCGTACGGCCCGGCCAGCTCGTCCGCCGGTTGCCAGTCGACGTGCTCGAAACCGGCGATCGGGCGGCCTTCGGCAGCGCACACGTCGGCCAGGGACAGGCGGTGGAACTTCACGTGCGTGTAGTCGTCGAACAGGATGTAGACCGGTGTGCTGAGCGGGCCCTGGAACTGCTGTCCGGTCAGGACGGGGCGGTGGGTCTCGACGAACGTGTCGAAGCCGTCGCCGACGACGAAGCCGATGTGCTCGAGGCCCATGCGGTAGACGCGCTGGTGGAAGGGCGGTATCAGCTCGAGGAGATCGAACTCGTGGCGCTCGCTCATCGAGAGCGGTTGCGCGAGGAGCAGCTTCGAGATCGGCCGCCCGTTCCAGACGTTCTCGACGTTGGCGGCCGCGACGCGCTCGAGCTCGTCGCGGGCCGCGACGTACTCGCACCAGGTGCGGCTCCTGTGCGCGACGTGCCCGATCGGGAAGTCGGCGACATCGATGCCGAGGTCGGCGCAGCGCTCGGCTTGGAGCTCGAAGAACGCTTTCACGTCCCCGATCGCCGCCGCAACCTGATCCGCGATCACCGAGCCAGCATACGCCGGGGTGTTCTGACCGTTCCGCCTCACGGGCGCCAGTCGACGATGAGCCGGCCGTCCTGCTCGGCGACCGGCGTGCCGAGTATGGCGCAGGCGCTTTGGAAGCGACGGCGGATCCAGCCGGCGTCCTCGCCGTCGGCCAGCCCGTGCGGCAGAAGTCGAGCCGGAGCGGAACGGCCTCCAGCCGGGCCGGGCCGAGCCGGTCGAGCTCGACGAGGAAGAGCAGGCCGAGGTCGTTGCGCAGCTCCGCGGAACGTCGCCTATCGCCTCGACGCGAACACGGTCGCAGCTGCGACAAGCTGGCAATGCGGCGCGGTAGGGGCCGCGGTTCGACCGCCTGCCGGCGGCACGCGGGAGCCGGCTTCTGGATCTGAAAGCTCCATAACGGCTCCATACCCACCGCATACTGGAGCTCGTGCAAGTTCTTTCGACAGAAAAAGCAAAAAGCGCCGATTTCCGGCGCTTTTGCAGAGTGAAGGGTGTCAAAACCTAGGTTCAGCCCCGAATCCGAGTCTTGACACCCTCAGGATGACCGGGGCCGCGCTGTCCTTAATAGGTCGCCTCGTCAGCGACCTCGACGACCGTGGGTGGTGTCTTCACATCCACGTTGTCCAGCGCTCCGGAGGCGAGCAAACGCTCCCGAAAAGACTTGGCCTCATCCGCAGAAGCGAACTCGACCCGCACGAAAACCTCGCCCGGATTATCGACGCTGCGGGAGATCACGTGGCCTTTGGCAGCTTGTTTGCGGCCCACCGGGTCCGCATCGAACCGCTCTCGCTTCCAGGTGTCGTAGTCGCCAACGTCGAAGTGTCCCAGCATGAACGCCACGGTGACGCACCTCCTGTCGGTTGATCGCGCCTGCGAAGGGCCGATCCTAACCCGCCGCTGGACCGCGGTCAGCCGCGCGTGACAGGGCCGCCCACCGAGGCGTACTGCCCTCGCAGGCGAGAACGACTCCGCTCGGGAGGACCGGCCATGCTCACCAACGAGCGTCCGGAAAGCCTGGAGGGTTTCAAAACCCCGGTTCGGTTCGCACCGACGCGGGTTAGTGACTTGTTCTTAGGTTCACGCGCGCGCGCGACTACCAGATCGTTCCGGGCTTCGCAACTGATTGCCTGACGGTTCAGGACCTAACCTTCTGGTCGTGCTGCGGCCGGTGGTGGGCTCTGGGAGCGTCGTCGAATGTTCCTTTCCTTCGCTTATCTCGCCTTCATCGGCGCTCCTCAGGCTGCTCCTCGGACGGCGACGCAGCGAGTTCGCCAAAGACGTCGAGCTGCTGGTGTTGCGGCATCAGCTCGTCGTGCTCGCGCGGCAGGCGGGTCGGCCGTCGCTGCGGCCGGCCGATCGTGCCTTTCTTGCCGCGCTCGCCCGGGTGCTCCCGCGGCGGAGGCGACACGCGCTGGTCGTGACGCCGCACTTTCTGCGTTGGCACCGGGAGCTGGTTCGACGCAAGTGGGCGCAGCCGCGGCGAAGTCCGGGCCGTCCGCCGGTCAACGATCGAGTGCGGCAGCTCGTGCTGCGGCTCGCGCGCGAGAACCCTGAAGGGTTTCAAAACCCTGATTCACGCCCGGGAATGCCTCGTTTTCCAGGCGAACCGTAGTTTTGAAACCCCTCAAGGCCCTACGCGCAAGGATCCGGTCGTCTGGCGGGCGATAGCGCGGCCTCGATCGTTCCACCGGCGTCCAAGCCATTCCACAGCTCTGGCTGCTCCGTTGAATCCCAGGTCCACAAGAGCCACCCGTCAATGCCGTAGGCGCATGATTGCCGTTGCCAGCTGATGAGCCCGTTCGCTGCTTCGGCGGCCGTAGCAAACGCGAACTTGAATGCGCCGAACTCGCCCATGATGATCGGCTTGGGTGTCGGCCCGTCGATGCCGTAGTTCTGCATGAACTGTGGGAACGTCAGGTCGGTACTGGGGTAGGGGTGGATGTCGACGAAGTCGGCGGTCGAGTGCTTGATGACGGCTCGTGTCCGGACAAGTCGGTTGTCGCCGGCACGCGCGGGGTTCGGCTCCGTGTCGTGGAAGAAGCCCATCGTCACAAGCGCTGTCGGATCCACCTTGCGGATCGCCTCCCGCACTTGGTCGGTGAGGTACACAAAGCCGTCGTCGATCATGCGTTTGCGATCACTCACATTCGCCATGTCATACGTGCCGCCGTTCGCGGTCGTCACGCCCCCGCTTCTGAGGCTGAACGGCGGCTGGTCTGAGACGACAAATGCCTCGTTCCAAAGCTCATAGGCGAAGATGGTGTCGATCGGCGCGTTCTGGCGGAGAAGCTCTTTGACGAAGTCCGTCCAGAAGTGTCGTTGCGCGGCGACTCCCTGCGGGCTGAGCATGAGCAGGTTGATGCCGTTGAACCAGTCGTAGCGGACCGAAGCGAGATCATCGGCATACGTCGTGTTGGGCGGCAGCCACTCGCTGGTTAGAAGAACGAAGATCCCGTGGTTCTTCGCTCTGCGAAGAAAGTCGACTACGTTGGCGATGTACGCGGCTCGCAGTGATCCGGACGCGGGATCACCCGTGCACGCATCGACGCAGATCTGGCTGAGGAAGACGCGGACAACGTTGTACCCATCCACGGCCATACGAGTTAGGGCAGCCTCGGCTTGGGCGCTGTCATACCGGCGAACGTTGAAGGTCGAGTGGTAGACCTGGAGGCCTCCGGACGCGTTTTCCTGGGGCGCCAGCCTGATGTAATTGCTGCCGCGGGGAACGAACTTAGCTCCCGTACCACGGTTAAAGAGTTCGCCGACCCCATTGACGCCGCGGACGCCGATCGTGTGCTCGGTGGGCGCGGGCGGGTGGCGTCGAGCCAACCTACCGTTGACGCAGTGGTAGCCGTAGCGATGGTAAAGCCTGTCCTGAGCCGTCTTGCAGCGCTTGCCGACGAGGAGACACGTGTGGCGGCCAGCGATGACCGCACGCGTCTGACCGACCTTGCAGGCGCCTTGTGCGCCCGCGGTTGAGTCGACGTGTCCGCTCGCCGGCTGGTTTTCGAGAAGGAGAGCAATCCCAAAGAGGACCGCGAGAACGACGATCGACAGCGAGGGAGAGTGCCGTGGCAGTCCCCATCGCCTTCGCTCTCGATTCACTACGACGGTCTCCTCTCCGTAAGCCTAAAAAAAGGACTTCGACGTCTCCGTCGGGCTAAGCCCAGCGCAGGAGTCGGAGAGGAGGTTCACCCTCGCGGCTTCAGGCGCCGGGTCTCGGCGCCTACGTGAGAGTCTCCGCCTTCGACCCACCCGGGTGAAGGGCGCTACGCATGTGCAGCTGCTCGTGCCAACCCCTATGTCCATGCCGGCAGCGAGTGGCCTGGCGAGCGAGTCAGTTCGAGAGTGAGTCGTCGTCGCCGCGGTCCGGCGGCTCGCTGCTGGCCGGCCACCTCAGGCCCGCGCTTATTGCGGTACGACTGGGGGAGGGGGTGGTGGTTGGCCTGCATCTAGCGATGCTTGGGTCGCCTCGAGATGTCGGTCGGCGAGATGCTTGATTGCTTCGGCGTGTCCGCGGCGACTGCGAAGGTGGGCGTCGGAGGCTAGGAGGATCGCGGCGACCGCTCCGGCGAGGCTTAGGATCGCGATTTGCTGTTCTTTGCTGATGTTGGCGCCGAAGGCAACGGCTGCGGTGATGACGGCGCCCACGACGGCGACGATCTGCGCCGAGGTGATGTCCGGCATCCGGCCCATGAGGATGCTGGACGGTTGGGCGGCCGCGGGAGGCGGGGTATTGCCGGGGTCGGGATTGGTCATTGTCCTTCCTCCTCTTGATGCCTTGCTGATGTGACTACCGGGTGTGCGTTTGTGCGTGCCCGGTTCGAGTCGCTCGTGGCTCAGGGGATCGTCGTGGTCGGAGTTGTGCTTGCTGTCGTGTTCGTGGTCGGGGTTGTGCTGGTCGCGTTTGTCGTTGTGGTGGGTGCGCCCGTGCTCGTGCTCGTAACGCTGCAGTTCTGAGAGCTCACGTTCTGGAAGCTGAGAACGGGATGGAGTTCGGCGCCGTTCGGCGCTACGCCGAATTGACCGTGGATGCGGTCGAAGAAGAACACCCCGGTCACGGCGGCGCAGCCTGTCGGCTTCTGGAACTGTCCGGTTGGCTGTCCGTAGGCGGCGATGAAGTCTTGCCGGGCTTTGTCGATGTCCGCCTTGTCGAGCGCGTTGGCGTCGCATGTCGGTGCTGGGAATTCGGCGATCATCGTGGGATGAGCGCCGGCGGGGTCAGCGATCGCCAGGTGGATGTCGCTGTCATCCTCCAGCTTGAACGCCACAATCGAGCCCCGTACGCGGTAGACGCTGTTCTCTTGTGGCTGGCGGGGCAGGTCTCCCACTTTGGACGGCGCTGGCACCGAGCCGAGCGCGCTGATTGTGCTGTCGATCGGGATGAAGTTGATGCTGCCGGCGTCCGCGTCGGTCAATGTCTTTACGGCACAGCGCTCCTTCCCGCATGAACTTGAGCCCGAACCGCGCTCGCTACCGAACGTCGGCGGCCTCGTAAGGTTCGCGCCTCCGGCGTGCGGGGTACCGCTGATCCCGTCGGCGACGTAGTAGGAACCACTTCCGAGTGCGCCGAGTGCAGCAAACATTGCGGCGAGCGCGCTCGCATGGCGGGCTCGCGGCGGCAGCGGTCGTGCCATCAGAATCCGCACCCACCTTCGCCATCGCCGCAGTCAGCGATGATCACGGTCGCAGCCGGTGTGATTACAGCCAGCGCGGCGACGTACTGGCGGTCCACGCAGCGACTGGGGACGCGAACAAACGGAGTCGTCACGGAGTCGGCCTCTCGTCGAGTCCGTGTAGGCCGCAGCAACGAGTTCAACAGGGCTTCCACCGAAGGCACCTTCGTCGTTGCTAGAAGCACTTGCCTACCACCCTGTCGCCGTTTTGTCAACACGAGCGAGAAGACCCTCAAGGCGCTCTTAGGGCCCTGCAAATCGGACTGATCAGTGCTGTGGAAGGAATTCTGGCACCCCACAGGAATCGGGGCGATTTTGGGGAGTGAGCGAAGGCTGCCGCCAAAGGCCCTTGGGCGGAACCTCCGTCGCCTTTACTTCGATCAAATGTGAGGTCGGCGGCGATCGTCTCAGCCGCAGTTCTCACGCATCGTCGTCGCTGCTGTTCAGCTCCTCTTCGACTAACCGATCGAAGCCGTGTCTCGCGCCGCGTTGTCGCGCCGCCGCTGCTGCTTCCGGGCCGAGCCGGTCGACGGCTCGCTTGAGCTTCTCCTCGAGCAGTTCGATCCAGAACGTGACTCCGGAAATGTCGATCGCGAGGGCGGCGAGCTCTGCGTCGGCTGCGCCCGCGAGCTGGAGCGCCCGGTCGGCCGCCCGTACGGCGGAAGCCATCGCGACGCCCTGTAACTCGAAGATCGACTCGACGTGGTCCCGCGCCGCCACCGCCGCCGCGAGGCTGCGGCGATACCACTGTTCCGACGTACGGTCGTCCCCGCGGATGAGCGCGCAGTCACCGAGGTAGTGGAAGGCGAAATGCTGCGCCCAGGCGTCTCCCTGCTCTTCACCGAGAGCGAGCGCCTCATTCGCCATCCGCTCGGCTGCGTCGAGTTCGTGCCGGCTCACAAGCACCAGGCACACGTAGAAGCGTGCGCGATTGATCAGCATCGGATCGCCCAGGGCGAGTTGAAGCTCGAGCGCACGGTCCGCTTCGCGCTGAGCTTTCGCCTCGTCGCCGGTGGTGAAGTGGGCCCAGGAGAGCGCCTCGTGCGCGACCGCTTCCTCGAGCGGCTCATCGAGCTGCTGCCAGAGATCGATCGCCCGGTCTAGCGAGGCATGCGCCGCTTCCACGTCTGATTGCCATGCAGCCAAGACTCCCGCCGCGGCGAGCGCACGCGCGAGGGCAGGCTTGTCGTCGACCTCGTCGGCGAGCAACCGAGCTAGGCGGTCTCGGCCTTCGGTCAAATGGCCGCCAAAGCGCCAGAACCAGCCGAGCGCACCGGCGAGCCGGACAGCGCTCAGCGCGTCCTCTATCTCGAACAGATCGAGCGCCGCACGCAGATTGTCGTGCTCGCGGCCGAGCGTCTCGGCCCATTGCGACTCGTGCTCGAAGCGATCGGCGTACGCCGCCTCCGCGAGCCCGAGGAAGTACTCCGCGTGGCGACGCCGAAGGGAGGGCTCCTCACCGGACGCCGCGAGCCGCTCGACTGCGAACTCACGGATCGTCTCAAGGACTTGAAAGCGTTCGGTTGCCAGATGAGGCGTGGAGGGGCTGCTTGAGCAAGGGTGGACCGACGGTTAGTGGTCCGTACCCGTACGCAGCAGCCTGCAAGGCTGAGAACCCGACTTCTTCACCGCATAACAATGCGACTGCGCGCCAGTGCGCGCCAGAAAGGAACGAACATGCCAGGCAGGATCACGGTGACCCATAGCGGCGCCGGCACCCAGTTCGGGAAGGCCCAGAACGAGGCCGTCGGCTTCTTCGGCGCGACGCCGGTAACGCGTCCCGCCGGCTGGACAGCCGCGACGGGCACGCCGACGCGCACCACGTTCGCGACGTCGACGGTCACGCTCCCCGTGCTCGCCGA
>JBASRJ010000005.1:0-3146 GCA_049273785.1 Gaiellaceae bacterium
CGCGAGCCGTGGCCCGCGTGGGGGGCGGCGCCCTCCCGCTCGCCGAGCTGGAGGGTCCCGTGGTGGCCCTCGATCCGGGCGATGCCGGAGCCGCCGCACTCGCCGCGGCGCTGCGGCGCGGCGACCCTGCGATCGTCGGACGGATTGCCGGAGGCCTCGTCCTGCTCGACCCACGCACGATGACCGACGAGGAGGTCGAGTGGGCCGCCAGCGCCATCCGCCGAGCCTTGGCGACATGACGGTTTCGTTGATGTCGCTCGCCCACGGCGCCGGATGCGGCTGCAAGCTCCCGGCCGCAGCGCTGCACCCGCTCGTGACCCAGCTGCCGCGCTCTGAGCGGCCGGACGTGCTCGTCGCAACAGACACGGCCGACGACGCGGGTGTCATTCAGGTGCGCGAGGACCTCGCCCTCGTCCAGACGGTCGACTTCTTCACGCCGATCGTCGACGACCCGCGTGCGTTCGGCCGGATCGCAGCGGCGAACGCCCTCGGCGACATCTACGCGATGGGCGCCGAGCCGCTGAGCGCGCTCAACATCGTCGCGTTTCCGCTCGAGCGACTCGGGGTCGGGGTGCTTGGCGAGATCATGCGCGGGGGCCAGGAGGTCGTGGAGGCGGCCGGCGCCGTGATCATCGGCGGGCACTCGATCGACGACGCCGAGCCGAAGTACGGTCTGGCCGTGACGGGAACCGTGCATCCGGCCGATGTGCTCACGAACGCCGGAGGACGCCCCGGCGACGTGCTCACGCTCAGCAAGCCCCTCGGCGCGGGCGCGATCGCGACTGCGGCCAAGCGGGGATTGGCATCCCCCGAGCTGGTGGCGCGGGGCATCGACGTCATGAGCACCCTCAACCGCGAGGCGGCGCTCTCCGCGCGCGCCGCGGGTGCGCGCGCGCTCACCGACGTCACGGGCTTCGGGCTGCTCGGCCATCTGCACGAACTCGCCCGCGCCTCCGGATGCGCTGCCGAGATCGAAGCGGCGAGGGTCCCGATCATCGAGGGCGTGAGGTTCGCCGGCGCCGTGGCCGGCGGGACGCGACGCAACCGCGCTTATGCGAAGACGTTCGCGACGTTCGGCGACGACGTCGATGAGGAGCGACGCTGGCTCGTCTGCGACGCAATGACGTCAGGAGGGCTGCTGGCGGCCGGGCCGCGTCCGGCAATGGGGGCCGTCATCGGCCGGCTCGTGGCTGGCATCCCAGGCGCTATCCACATCCGATGACGAAGCGGCGAAGGAGTCGAACCTTCCAACCGTGGGGTTGCCACGGCCTGCCGGTTTTGAAGACCGGATGGGCCACCAGGCCCGTGCCGCTCCAAGGCTCCTCTCTCTATATCAGCCGACCGTGAACGAAGCTGCGCCGACGCTTACGGTAGGGACGGCCGGCCATGTCGACCACGGCAAGACCGCGCTCGTCCAGGCGCTGACGGGGACGAACACCGACCGCCTCGCCGAGGAGCGAGCACGGGGAGTCTCAATCGTGCTCGGCTATGCGCTGCTGACGCTCCCGTCTGGTCGCCGGCTGTCACTCGTCGATGTTCCAGGCCACGAGCGCTTCGTGCGGACGATGGTCGCCGGAGCCACTGGGATCGACTGCTACCTCATGACTGTCGCGGCCGATGACGGCGTCATGCCGCAGACCCGTGAGCACGCCGCGGTGCTCGGCGGACTCGCCGTGAGGACCGGCGTCGTCGCGATCACGAAGTGCGACCTGGCGGAGCCCGGCCGCGCGATGGCCGAGGCAGCGTTGCTGCTCCCCGGCATCCCGATCGTGACCGTCAGCGCGCGCACGGGAGCCGGAATCGAGCGGCTGCGCGCGTCACTCGAGGAAGTTGCGGTGGAGTGTCCGATGCGCGAGCTGGACGCGACCGTTCCCCGGCTCCACATCGACCGCGTGTTCACGGTGTCCGGCGCCGGCATCGTGGTCACGGGATCGCTCTGGAGCGGAACGATCGCTCGTGGTGATCGCCTTCGCGTGTTGCCGGGCGACCGTGCGGTCCGCGTTCGGGGTGTGCAAGTCCACAACGAGGTCGTCGAGCAGGCGGGCAGCGGACAGCGGGTAGCGGTGAACATCGCCGGCATCGGCCGGGACGCGGTCGCCTGCGGGGACGTCCTCACGAGCCGCGACAGCGTCCTGGCGCCTTCGTGTGCCCTCGATGTCGCGCTGGACGTACCGGTCGCGCGCGGACGCGTCCAATTGCACCACGGGACGCGGGTGACGCCTGCGCTGGTGGTGCCGCTGGCCGACGGGCTTCATCAGTTGCGACTCGAGCGCCCACTGATCGCCCTCCGCGGCGACCGTCTGCTGCTGCGCTCAATCGCGCCGCCCCACACAATCGCCGGCGGTGTCGTCGTCAATCCATGTCCCCGACGTGACGGCTCGACCGAGGGTGCGGCACGCCGTCCACACGCGGAGCCGCTTCCCGAGCGGCCGGACCGTCGGCAGCGGCCGCATCACCCATCAGCCGAGCTACCCCTGGCGGCAGCCGTAGTGGAGGACAAGCTTCGCGCGGCCGGTCACGAGCCGCCGGCCGACTATGACTTGGACCGTTCGGCACTCGCCGCCCTGCGCGCGACCGGTCGAGCTGTGCGCATCGGCCGCTCGATGCACATCCATCGCGAAGCGCTCGAGGACGTCGAGCGACGCGTGCGCATCATCATTGACACGGAGGGATATCTGACCCTCGGCCGTCTGCGCGACGAACTCCGCACCAGCCGCAGGTTCGCCCGCGCTCTGCTCGAGCATCTCGACCGTTCCCGCGTGACGATCCGCCATCCCGACGACACACGAACATCGGGTCGCACTTGACCCTCGAACGACTTCGCCGAGTCGACCCCCTGTCGGACCTGGCGACCCGCGAACAGAGGCGAAGGGGTACGCATAGACGCGAAGGAATGCGAACAGGAGCTGCGGCGTGTGTGCCGGACGGTAGCCGGAGGTCGCGGGCCCGCGAATACACATGCAGTTTGGGTGTCACGCATGCTGACCGCTACACTCGCTGCATGAAGACGATCCAGGTCCGCAACGTCCCCGACGACATCCATCGCGCCCTGCGCACCCGCGCGGCGGCCGCCGGGGTCTCGCTCTCGGACTTCGCGCTGGGCGAGCTCGAGCGCGCGGCGCAGCGGCCACCGGTCGCCGAGCTGC
>JBASRJ010000029.1:0-5687 GCA_049273785.1 Gaiellaceae bacterium
CGGCGCGGCGCACCTGAGCATCTCGCGCCGTGGCGGGTTTTTGATGCGGGACTCGACGGTCTACCGCATTCCGCTGCAACTCGCCCGGCTCGTCCGCGCACGCGCGTCGCTTCGATGAGCCGACTGCCGCTTGTCGCAGTCCTCGCCAGCTCTGTCTTGGCATTCGCGACGGGCGCCGAGGCCAAGGCTCCGCCAGACGGCTTCCGGCTCTGCGGCGTGTCCGCGTGCGTGGCGCTGGCTGGGAACGACGCGGAGACTGTCGCGGTCAGTCTCTTCTACGGCGCAGGCGTCAGGTTCACCGGGCCGACTGCCGTACCGTCGGACTTCTACGTCCTGCGATGGCAGTTCGGGAACCAGCGGCCGGAATCCGGGTACTACGTCGGCGACTCGCGCGTGGTCCGTCTCTTCGGCGCCTCCCTCGGCGGGAGCACGTCGTTCGACACCGCGGTGTCGTGGCTCCGTCCGAGCCCCGGGGCACTGCAGGTCCTGGGTCGTCTGAGCGCGGGTATCAAGCCGATGCCGGCACCGACGATCACGCGCGTGACAGTCGGTGGTCGCCTCGCGCGCGACCCGGCGAGCTACGCGCGGTTGTGGGCGGTCGGGTCAGCTGCGTTGCCGATGTATCCGGTTGGCTGGCTCCGCGTGCGAATGACGACCGTGGCGGAAAGCCCGTGGAGCGATTCCTCGACCGACGTACGCGTGTCGCGCCGCGGCGGGTGGCTCTATCGCGACGGAACGTTCTACCGCGTTCCGGCGAAGTTCGCAGCGCGCATTCGCGCGCGGCAGTCGCTTCGCTAAGCGGACGACTACAGGAGGCTGATCCCGCCGTCGCAGCGGAGGATCTGGCCGGTGATCCAGCCGCCGCCCGGCGAGCACAGGAAGGCGACGAGCTCCGCCGAGTCCTCGGGGCGGCCGAGGCGACCGAGTGGCGTGCGCTCCTCGATCTGCGCCGAGAGGTCGGGCGTCATCCACCCGGTGTCGACCGGGCCCGGATTGAGCGCGTTCACCGTGATTCCGAGTGGCGCGAGCTCGATTGCAGCGGCGATCGTGATCCGGTCGAGCGCCCCCTTGCTCGCGCCGTAGCCGACCTCGTCGATCACCGCGTCGCTCGTATAGCTGACGATGCTGCCGCGGTCGCCGCGAAAGCGACGTGCGAACTCCGCCATCAGCAGCATCGATCCGCGCGCGTTGACGGCGATGTGACGATCGAAGTCCTCGACGCTCGTGCTCAACACGCCGCCGTGCTCGGAGTGCGCGTGCGCCATGATCAACGCCGTCACGTCGCCGGCGGCGTCGAAGATCCGCGACGATGCGTCGGGCTCGGAGAGGTCGTCCTGGATGTCGACCTCCCGCGCCTCGCCCACGTCGGACTGAGGAAAGCCGGCGGTGACGACCTCCCAACCGTCGCGCTCGAGCGCCCGGACGGCTGCGGCGGCGAGCCCGATGCGGCGGCTCGCCCCGGTGACGAGCGCCACGGGCATCAGCTCGCGAGCGCGCGGGCGACCGACGGCGGGCGCGCGGCGGGTGCCGGGCGGAGGCCGAGGATCGTCTCGTCGAGCATGCGCACGAGAGTCGCGCGGTCGCCGCGCACGAGCGTCTCGACGAGCGCGCGGCGCACGAGGTCCGACTCCGGATCGCCGGCGAGGCGCGCCTGAGCGTCAGCGCGTTCGCGGCCGTCCTCCCCGAGCAGGATCGCACCGCGAACGACTGCGGCCCACAGCCCGTCCGTTCCTCCGAGCAGCGCGACGAGCGACTCGCGCAGCTGTTCCGCCCGGAACGGGCCGTCCTGGAACAGCGACAGCTCCCAGCGGTCGAGCGCCTCGCCGAGATCGGGATCTTCGTCCGCCGCCGCGAGCCGCGTGCGCAGGTCCGCTGCGAGCGCGCCGCGGAAGGAGTCGAGCCGGGTCGGCTCGCCCGCGGGCTGCGTGGCGGCGATCGGCAGCACGGGCCTGACGCCGTACGGACGCCAGTCGAGCCGCTCGAACAGGACCGGCCCGGCAGCGATCGGCGCCGCTGCGGCGAGGCGGATGGCCGTCACCGCGTCCGCGATCTCGCCGGGAGCATCGGGCGGCTCGGTGTCGCCGCGTGGGAGGGCACGCTCGAGCTCCAGCACGCAGATCCGGTCGGGCTCGCGGCCGAAGTCGACGGGGAGCAAGCCTCCCGCCTCCGGCCAGAGCTTCGCGACCTCGCCCGTCGCCGCCGTGCGCACGCGAATGCCGCCGCCGAGGTCGACGGCCTGGCCGCCGAGCGTGATCCCGACGAGCGGAGCGACGGCGCCGTACGAGTGACCGGGTCCGAACAGCGACTGCTCGAGCTCCGCGTACGCCTTGTCGTAGGCCGCGTCGTCCCAGTCGAACCCGCCGCAGAGCTCGGCCGTGCGCGCGAGCAACGGAAGGAGGACGCTCGCGAAGAGCCCGTCGTCGTCGGACGCGCGCGGACTTGCATGCGCGCGCGCGAAGATTGCCGCCGCCGGCTCGCGCTTGAGATCCTCGATCGCGATGCGCGCGTCCTCGCGACGCGTGAGCCGGTGCGCGCGGACCTCGACGAACGGGCGGACGAGCGGGCGGTACTCGTACAGCGCCGGCCGGTCGACCGACGTGTGCTCTTCGAAGGCGAACGGGACGTCGGCGCCCTCGTCGATGTCCGCGAGCAGCGTGCGAAAGGCGCCGAGGCAGAAGCCGCGGAGCGAGCGGTACAGGTGCGGAGCACGCACGGCCACGGGTTCCGTCTACGGCGTGCGGGGCCGCTCTCCTCTCTGACACCCCGGGCACCAGTACGCCATCCGTGCGCCGTCGCCCTGCGGCCACGAGCTGACCGGCGTGCCGCAGCGCGGGCACGGTCGTCCTTTTCGTCGATACACGCGAGCCGGCCCACTGATGCCGTCGAGACGTCCCTGCATCAATCTGTGCGCTTCGTGGAGGACCGCGCGCAGCTCGTCGTCGCCGACGTCCGCAAGCCGCCGCCACGGGGACACCTCTGCAGCCCAGAGACTCTCAGCCTTCCAGACGTTCCCGATGCCGGCGATGAGGCGTTGGTCGAGAAGCGCATCTCCCAGCTCGCACGTCTGAACGATCGCCCGCAGGTTCCCCAGCATCGCGTCGAAGTCGGGCGGCTGCGCAAGGATGTCGGGCCCGACACGGCGGGCGACCCCACGGTCGAGCTCGAGCACCGATCCGCCCGACAGGACGCCGACGTGCTGTTCACCACGCAGCACGAGCCACGGCACGCCGAAGATCTCGGCGTCGCGCGGCAGCACGCGCCAGCGTCCGTTCATCCGCATGTGACTGCGCAGGACGACGCCGCCCTCGAAGCGGAGCAGCAGGTTCTTTCCGACCGCGTCGACCGCTTCGAGTCGCCGTCCGTCGAGCAGCGGCGCGAGCTGCTTCACGGCCGCGCGCGGATGCGGCGTCTCGACCTCGAGCTCGTCGCCGACGAGCGCCTGCAACCGACGTGCAGCGCGGTGAACGGCATCTCCCTCGGGCATGACAGCAAATGTACTGGCGGGTTAGTATCGACCTATGAGCGAAGGGGCAGCCGCGTTGGCCTCGGCACAACATCCGATCCGCCTTCGCGTCACCGACGACTTGCAGCGCACGCGGTCGACGGTCTTCTTCCGGCTCTTCCTCGGGATCCCGCACTTCTTCTGGGAAGCCCTCCTGTCGATCGTCGTGATCCTCGCCGTGCTCGCAAACTGGTTCGCGACGCTGTTCGCGGGCCAGTCGCCTCCCGGCCTGCACTCGTTCATCGCCGGGTACCTTCGTTACGCGACACACGTGTCGGCGTACATGTTCCTGATCGCCGACCCGTATCCCGGGTTCTTCCTGATCAACCTGAAGCAGGACTACCCGGTCGACCTCGTGGTCGATCCGCCCGAGGTCCAGGGCCGCTGGACGGTGGGGTTCCGGATCATCCTCGCGATCCCGGCGATGATCATCACGCAGATCCTGCGGTACCTGTCAGGCGCTCTCGCCGTCTTCAGCTGGTTCATCGCGGTCTTCACGGCGCGCGTGCCGGAGGGGATCAGGAACTTCGCTGCGTTCGCCCTCCGGTACGAGACGCAGACCTATGCGTACATCGCGCTGTTGACCCCGCGGTACCCGAGCTTCAACGTCGGCATCAACTAGCCCGCCTCTCTAGACAAGCATCGACGGCCGATCTAGGCTCCTCCCGCCGGTGGTGCCGTCTCACCGATCGTTGCTCGCAACCGCGGGCGGCTTCCGTCTCCTGCGTCCGCTTCGCGTGCGCAACTTCGCTCTCCTCTGGTCGGGGATGACGATCTCGCTCCTCGGCGACGGGATGTACACGGTCGCGATCGCGTGGACGGCCTACGAGCTCTCGGGTGCGCCGACCGCGCTCTCGCTCGTCGGCCTGTCGGCGACGGTGCCGCAGCTCGTGCTCGTGCTTCTGGGCGGCGTCGTCTCGGACCGGTTCGAGCGGTGGCGCGTGATGCTGGGCGCGGATGTGCTGCGCGCGGTCGTCGTCGCGATGATCGGCACCCTCGCGCTGGCCGACGTGCTCCGTCTGTGGCAGCTCGTGGCACTCGTCGCCCTGTACGGGATCGGGACGGCGATGTTCGTGCCGGCGATCACGGCGCTCGTGCCGGAACTCGTCCCGAGCGACCGTCTGCTCGAGGCGAACGCCCTCAACCAGGTCTCGCGGCCACTGATGTTGCGTTTCCTCGGACCGGCGCTCGGAGGACTGCTGATCGCGAAACTCGGCATCGGTTGGGCGTTCGTTGCCGACGCGGCGTCGTTCGGCGCGTCGCTCGCCGCGCTCGTCGCGATCGGCCGGGGCGCAGCGGTGGCGCTCGAGCGGCGCGTGCGCTCGTCGATCATCAGGGAGATGGGTGAAGGGCTCGCGTTCGCACGTTCGCAGCCGTGGCTCCTCGGAACGCTCATCGGCTCGTCACTCGCGATGCTGTTCTTCTACGGGCCGGTGTACGTCCTGCTCCCGTTCGTCGTCAAGCACGTGCTCGGCGGTTCCGCAGGCGAGCTCGGGCTCGTGTTCGCGGCCGGTGGGATCGGCGCGATCGCCATGTCGCTGACGCTCGGCGGCCGCGGCCTGCCGCGCCGACCGGTGACTGTGATGTACGTCGCGTGGACGCTGATGTCGTTGCAGCTCATCGGCTATGCGACAGCGGACACCTTGTGGGAGGTCGCGATCGCAAGCTTCGGCGGGACGGCGTTGCTCGTGGCCGGCCAGATCCTGTGGTCGACACTGCTGCAGCGGCGCGTGCCGCGCGACGTGCTCGGCCGCGTCGCCAGTTTGGACGCGCTGCTGTCGTACGCGCTCGTTCCGCTCTCCTATGCCCTGACGGCACCGGTCGAGGCCGCGATCGGCCTCCGGACGACCTTGATCGGCGCCGGGCTCGCGAGCGCCTCGATTCTCGCGCTCACGCTGGCGTTTTTTCCGCGCCTGCGCGATGTCGAAGACGGCGAGCGCGACGACCTAGGGACGCAGCACCGCACGGCGCGGGCCGGCTAGGAAGCCGGCCTCGAGCAGCAGCGGCATGATCTCCGTCTCGCCGACGGGCTGGCCGTCGAAGCGCTCGACCGCCAGTCGTTTCGCACCGCCCTGCTTGACGTAATCGACGAGCGCGGCGAGCGCGACACGCAGCCAGTCGTCCTCCGGGTCGCGCAACGGAACGAGCGAGCGACCGCCGCGCTCGACGAACAGTGCCGCCTCGC
>JBASRJ010000030.1:0-1867 GCA_049273785.1 Gaiellaceae bacterium
AAAACGATCCGGTCTGCCGTCGCGCTGTCGGACAACACCGTCGTGCTCGTGATCGGCGCCGAGCCTGGCGCTCCGTACGAGGTCACACCTGCCGAGCGTGCCGAGTTGGCTGCGGCAGGCTTGCCAGTGACTCCGGCCTGAGATCAGACGAAGGTATTTCCGAAATGCTTCTGTACAGAAGTACTCATCGTGCTCACACTCGACGAGACGCTCGTCGACTTCGGGGCTCTGCTCATTGGGCGGCGGCGTTCGCCTTCTACACGCTTATGTTCGTGTGGACTGGTGGGCTAGTCCTGTACGAGGTGCTGCTCTCAGCCTGACGCCGGAGGTTGCGAGCGAATCTCGCCTGCGCGACAGTTGCTCTCGCCAGATCGACGACTGATGCCCGCGGAAAGCCTGGCCCAACCGATCAGGGTCGCGAGATCACGCGGGATGCCCAGGCGAATACAGCACACAAGAGGAGAACCGCGGCGAAGGAAGAGTTGGAGTTAGAACGGGTACCTTCAGGAGCGACCGGAACGCGCGAGCTGCCGATCTGCGGGCGCTTCGTTGTATTTCTTGCAACGAGGCGATGGAGCTAGCCGGACAGCTTTCAAACCTTTCGCCTGAAGTCGGCGAGCTACTACGAACTTTTTAGGCTGCGGCGAAGGTGGGGCCGAGTGGGATGAGCTGCTCAAGCTCGTCGAGTACGGCTTCGAGATCAAGATCCGCTGCCTCCGCGTTCTCACGTACGTGGCGGCCGTCTCGGCTCCCAGCGATCGACGCCGTGACGCCCGGCTGATGCAGCAGCCAAGCGAGCGCGACCTGAGCAACCGTCGCGCCGAGCCGCGACGCGATCGGACGTATTCCATCGGCGACGGCGAAGCTCCGCTCGGCTTTCCCGGGGGCCAACAAACGTTTGTAGAAGGGCTCTTCGACCCAGGCGCTCCAGACCGCGAGTACCTCCTCCTGCGTCTTTCCGCTCAGGATGCCGCCCGCAAGCGGTTCAAAGATAGTGACACCGATTCCGAGCTCACCACAACGGGCGATCGAGGGCCGAGCCTCAACGTAGTCGATCAAAGACAGCCCATCTTGGACAACGTCGACGGGCCGTTGTGCGTGACAACGCTCGATGGCTTGGATGTCGTAGTTGGACATCCCGATCGCCCGCACGACTCCTGCGTCGACCAGCTCGGCCATCGCGCCCCAGGTCTCCTCGAGTGGCACGCCGGCGCGGTCGGGCCAATGCAGGAAGTAAATATCGATCTGTTCGCGCCCGACCCGGCGCAGGCTGTCGCGGCAGGCCTGATGAACCTGTTGGCGCCGAAAACCTGTGCCTCCGCCCGTTACGCCGGCACCGGGCGCAACCTTCGTCGCCAGCACGAAGTCGGCGTCGATTCGATCAAGCGCCGCGCCGATCAACGATTCGTTTCGTGTCTCGAGGTAGTTCTCCGAGGTATCGATCCAGTTGATCCCGGCATCGACGGCCGTCTCGATCACGTGGACCGCGCGATCGACATTCGGCTCTTCCCCCGTGTCAGGACCAAGCTCGAAGCCGCCGAGTCCGATGCGGGAGATCGAGACACCGCTCGAGCCAAGTGGGCGCAACTCCATCGGGCTACCTACGGCGAAACTATAAGGAGGTTTCGATAAGCCTCCGAGCGTCCGGAACTATAAAGCGTTGTCGTCACGACAACGCCGATGGGCCGAACAGGGTATTACGCGAACCGCAACGCGCTCCTTACAGGAGCGCCGCTCGACCTCGGATGACCAGAGTCTGAACGACCAGCCGCGCGCAGTGGGGCTCAGCCCAGGCATGTCTGGACGCCCGACCGGAGCCCGCAACGAGACCGTCCCCTGGTCATCGAAGCCTGGGCAGGTCTCCCAG
>JBASRJ010000039.1:0-1666 GCA_049273785.1 Gaiellaceae bacterium
GTGGGACCGCGCGTTGCCGACCCCGCGCTCATGCTGATTGATCCCTATCCATGGTCTGCCCCGCTCGAGGACGTGCGCCTCAAGAAAAATTGACTCCGGATGTCCGATATCGCGGGTGAACGCAGCGAGGTAGCATGGCTCGGCTGCGAACTGGCCGCGTAGGCCCAGGTGATATCGTGCAACCCCTCGCGGTGTATCACGGCAACGGAATGAAGGCGTGTCCTGCAAGCTCGCGTAAACACGGGTGCCCACGGAGCTCGATCGGACTCCTTCGTCGTGCTATACAGAACTATGCAGTCAGATAACGCAGTTCAAGATACTGAGCGTTATGCGGTCTGGGACTGAGGATTCTATGAGCGTCGAAGTGATCGCGCCGCAGGCACTGCCGGGGGTTTCCGGACTGGACACGCCTCGGCGTTTCTATCAAGTGCTCCGAGTCCCCGCTCCTCTGGCGGGGATGGCGTTTCCAGAGCGACCACCGTGGAAGGCCATCGCGACAGCCGGGTTTGAGTCACTCGTCTGTCTCACGCATGACGCTCCGCCATACGATCCCTCGCCGCTTCGCGTGCTGCGCGCGTTTGAGTTCCAGGATCAGTACGGCGGAATTAGCCCTGACGACCCGGAGCGCGAAGCTGAAATGTTGCGTGACGTTGTTCGAACTGTCGTTCACGAACTCCGGGCTGGGAGAGGGCTTGTCGTCCATTGCCAAGGGGGGACGGGCCGGACCGGAACCGTGATTGCGTGCTCGCTCGCCGCCTTAGGCATGCCTGAGGTAGAGATCCATAGGTACATGGGAACCGTCAACGCGGCGCGCCGGACGTCTCAGGGATGGCCAGAATCGGATTGGCAGAAGGAGCAGGTCGCGAAGTTCGTGGCGAAGAATGCGTAGAGCCGGCAATTCGCCTCATAACTACCGGTTGCAGCCGTCCGCGGCTCGCTGTGCTCGCTGCGGCGGCTGAACCGTACGTTAGGCGCTGTCCATCCCTCTCAATATGCGACTCCTCCTCGCACTCAGAGCTCTCTTCTTCGTCCTGCTGCTACCAGGTACAGTGGCCGGGTACATCCCATTCAGCATCCTCCGAGCCGGAAACCTACTGCGCGTCCCAGGCCTCGGGCTCGCCTCCGTCTGCGCCGCCGTCTTCGCCATCACCGGTGCTCTTGTCCTCCTCCGGTGCGTCTGGGACTTCTTCGCCGCAGGCAAGGGCACTCTCGCCCCTATCGATCCCCCACGCTTCCTTGTTGTCCGAGGTCTGTACCGCTTCACCCGCAACCCTATGTACAACGGCGTCATCGCCCTCATCCTCGGGGAGGCGTGGCTTTTCCGGAGCATCGGTCTGGCAAAGTACGCACTTCTAGTCCTCATCCTCTTCCACTTGTTCGTGGTCCTCTACGAGGAGCCTGTCCTTGAGTCACAGTTCGGGGAGTCGTATCGGGCCTACCGGCGTGCCGTTCCCCGCTGGGGCTTCACGACTCGGCCGTTTCAAGAGAGCACCGGGAGCACCGCCTAACATGCCGTTGCAGCTGACTGTCACTCGCCCGATCATGCGCGAGCACGCGCAGCCGGGCTCGCGCCAGCAGCTGAACGCCGGTCGTTAGACAGATCTCTGGAGAGGCGGCGAGGAACTGTCTTGAGCATCCCGTCTTTTGACCCAACGCAATACAAGGC
>JBASRJ010000057.1:0-2897 GCA_049273785.1 Gaiellaceae bacterium
GATCACGGCCGGGCCGGGCTCGGGGATGATCGCCGGCTGCGGCGGCGATCCCTCGTCGGGCGGCGGATACGGCTCGGGGATCCGCGCCGGCTCTGGCGGATTACCTTCGCCCGGCGCCGGCGTCGGCTCCTGTGGCTGCTCGGCCACCTCGGTCGGCTGGACCTCGAGCCGTCGCCGCGCCAGGACCTGCTGCGCTGCCTCGACGACCTGCTGCATCTCCGCCTCCCTCTGTGCGGCCAGCCGATCGATCTCTTCGACCCGCCCGCGAGCTTCCTCGGTCGCTTGCTCGTCCCCACGGTACACCGCATCGCCGAGTTCCAACAGCATGCGTGAGCGGAGTACGGCCATTCGCTGGAGCTCGCGGCGCAAGGCAAGCAGCTGCCGCGCGGCACGACCGCGCATGGCGAGCGACTCGGCGGCAACGCCTGCGCGCGCCCGGAAGGTGTCGAGCGTTTCGGCTGTCGAGCGCGACACGGTTCCCGCCGGCTTGCGGCGCGCCGTCTCGAGGAACACGAGGACGAGCAGCACGGTGACGCCGAGGAGGATGAGCCCCAGCGGCCAGTGGCCGAGCGCGAAGAGAACGATCCCGACCGTGAACGCCGCACCGGCGAGGACGAGTACCGCCGTCGAGGGCGTGACGCCGTACAGGCGCGGTTCGACGCGGCTCACGGTGACCGGAACGTGTCCCGTCTCATCGGGAGGAACCTCCAGCACGCGTGTGCTCGAGCTGTCGGCACGCGCTCCGCACTGCGGGCAGAAGCGCGCGCCTCGCGCCAGGCGCGCGTTGCAGTTCGCGCAGTTAGAGCTCATTCGAAAGGAGCTCCTAGCCACGCGACGGGACCTTCGTCCGCTTGTCCTCCTCGCGCCGCTCGAGTGCCCGCATCGTCTCCGCCGCCTGTCGGCGCAGCGGTCCGACCTGCGCACGGTAGTCCTCGTCGGAGACCTTCCCGGTGCGATGGTCGAACTCGAGCTCCTTCAGCGCCGCCAGCGCCCGGTCGCGCTCTTCCGCGAGGGCGAGGCGTCGCTGCTCGGCTCCGGTCAGCGCGTCGAGGCGGTCGTTCCGCGCTGACGGCTCCCGAAGAAACGGCAGCGCGACGAGGATCACGCACGCGACGGCGAGAGCGGCCCCGACGATCAAGGCCACAGTCATGCCTCTGCGAGCACCCCCTCGTAGCGCTCCGCAAGACGCCGCTCCTCTCGCGCGTCAGGCCAGAGCGCGATCAGCGCCCCGCCGACGAAGATGAACCCGGCCAGCCAGATGAGGTTCACGAGCGGTTTTTCCAGCACCTTCAGGTCGACGCTTCCGTTCGCGTTCACCTGATCGGCGATCAGGAACAGGTCGCTCGCATCGAGCAGGTTGTGCCGGATCGCGACCTCGTTGGACACCTGCTGCTCCGCGAAGTACTCGTTCTTGCCGGGATACATCCGCGCGACGTGGTGCCCGCCCTTGTCGTAGACGTCCACGACGGCCCGGATCGCCAGGTGGTTCGGTGTCCGCCGCTGCTCGAACCCGCGGAACGCAAGCTGCTTTCCCGCGACGGTCATCGAGTCTCCCGGGAACAGCCGCTGCTCGCGCACCGTCTGGTAGGCGCTCGATCCCGCAACGCCGATCGCCAGGAAGACGACCGCGGCGTGCACAACGTAGCCGCCGTAGCGTCTGCGGTTGCGCGCGACGAGCGACGAGAACGCGCCGGGCCACGTGTCGGTCCCCAGCGCTTTACGCGCCCGAGTTCCGCGCACGAACTCGAGCACGATCGAGGCGAGGACGAAGACGGAAAACGTGTAGGCGATCACGCCGATGCGCGACGAGCCGGCGCCGAGCGCGAGCAGGATCGCTCCCGCAATGACGGCTGCCGCGAGCGGCCAGAGAAACACGCGCCCGAGCGCGCGGAGCGACGCGCGGCGCCACGCGACGAGCGGCCCGATCCCCATCAACAGCAGCAGCGGCAGCCCGAACGCGTGCAGGAAGAAGTTGTAGTAGGGCTTGCTGACCGTCGACGACTCCCCGCGGACGAGGTCGGACAGGAGCGGGTAGATCACGCCCCACAGGATCGTGAGTGAGAGCGCGACGAGCAGCAGGTTGTTGTAGAGGAATGTCGCCTCCCGCGAGACGAGCGACTCCAGCTTCGTGCGCGCACGGAGCAGCGGCAGCCGCGCGAGGATCAGCGCGGTCGTGGCGACGACGAGCGCGCAGATGAAGCCGAGGAACCACGCCCCGAGCGGGCTCTTCGCGAACGAGTGGATCGACTGGATGACGCCGGAGCGCGTCAGGAACGTCCCGAAGATCGACAGGCAGAACGCCAGCGCGACAAGCACCATGTTCCAGACCCGCAGCATCCCCCGCTTCTCCTGGATCATCACCGAGTGCAAGAACGCGGTCGCCGCGAGCCAGGGCATCAGCGCCGCGTTCTCGACCGGATCCCACGCGTAGTAGCCGCCCCAGCCGATCTCGACGTACGCCCAGTGCGCGCCGAGCAGCTGCCCGACGCCGAGAAATGCCCACGCCGCCAGCGTCCAGCGGCGCGTCGCGACGATCCAGCGCTCGTCGGTGCGGCGGGAGAGCAGCGCGCCCATCGCAAAGGCAAACGGAATCGTCAGCCCGACGTAGCCGAGGTAGAGCATCGGCGGATGGATCGCCATGTACGGGTTCTGCAGGCTCGGCGTCAGCCCCGCGCCGTCCGCGGGCGCGTGCTGGGTCACGAACGGGCTCGAGACGAACACGAGCATGAAAGCGAAGAACGTCCCGACGAAACCGAGCACCGGGACCGTCCAGGCGAGCAGGTCACGGGCGACGCGGCGCGTGGTCAGCACGGCCGCCGCCCCGTAGCCGCAGAGGACGAGCAGCCACAGGAGGAGCGAGCCCTCCTGGCCGCCCCAGAATGCGGTCAGCGTGTAGC
>JBASRJ010000061.1:0-2735 GCA_049273785.1 Gaiellaceae bacterium
GTCTTGCGCTGTGTGCGCAACTGGTCGGCGACCAGAGGCGAGTAGAAGTTGAGCGCGTACATCGCCACCGGCGGCAACTATAGAGGGAGTTCGCTCAAGGCCTCCAGTGCTCGCTTCGCCATCTGACGCTCACCGCCGTAGGCAAGGAGCTGCGGCGCCTCGTCGAGTGGGAGCCACCGGACCTCTTCCACCTCGATCTCCATCCCCGGCGGCAGATCGCCCAACCGTCCGCGAACCGGTCGCAGCAGGAAGAAGGACACGACCTTGAAGATCCGCTCGCCCTCCCAGGTGTACACGTAGCGCACGTCTCCGAGCTTGCGTTCGATGCGGCCCTCGACACCGGTCTCCTCGGACGTCTCGCGCACTGCTGCCTCTTCGGTCCGTTCGTCCGTACCGATCAGCCCTTTGGGCAGCGCCCAGATCTCGCGTGAGGGGTGGTCGCGGCGCGGTCGGATGGCGGCCAACCACCAGCGACCGCGCATTTGGCGCACCAACACGCCCCCGGCCGAAAACTCGCGTCTCACCCAGTTTCTCCCGGATATGAGTCACATCGACTCAACTTGCTACCACCGAGCACCGTTCGCGTGCTATTCTCGAGACGCATCGGCACTCTCGCCCTGAGAGTGCCAGCTTCCGTATCAATCTGTACGTCTCTAGGAGGCATGTTGCATGAATCTGCAGCCCCTTGGTGACCGGCTGATCGTGGAGGTCCTCGACGAGGAGGAGACCACCTTCAGCGGCATCGTGCTGCCCGACACCGCGAAGGAGAAGCCGCAGCGCGGCAAGGTCCTCGCGGTTGGTCCAGGCCCGCGTGGCGAGGACGGGGAATACATCAAGATGGACGTCGAGGAGGGTGACGAGGTCATCTTCTCCAAGTACGGCGGCACCGAGATCAAGCTCGGTGTCGACGAGGTCCTGATCCTGCGCGAGTCCGACGTGCTCGCGAAGGTCGTGTCCAGCGGTGCAAAGGGCAAGGGCAAGAAGGCGCTTGCCGGCGCTTCCGTCTAGGCGAATCACAGGAGGAACTGAACACTCATGGCTCACAAAGAGCTGAAGTTCAACGAGGACGCGCGCCGCTCGCTGGAGCGGGGCGTGAACATCCTCGCGGACGCCGTGAAGGTGACGTTGGGCCCGAAGGGCCGTTACGTCGTGCTGGACAAGAAGTTCGGTGCGCCGACGATCACCAACGACGGTGTCACCATCGCTCGAGAGATCGATGTCGAGGACCCGTTCGAGAACCAGGGCGCACAGTTGGTGCGCGAGGTTGCGACGGCGACGAACGACGTTGCCGGTGACGGTACGACGACGGCGACGGTACTCGCCCAGGCGATCGTTCGCGAGGGTCTGAAGAACGTCGCGGCAGGCGCGAATCCGATGTCGCTGAAGCGCGGCATCGAGAGGGCGGTGGAGGCAGTCGTCGATGACCTGAAGTCACAGTCGACCACCGTGTCCGGCAAGGAGGACATCGCCCGGGTCGCCACCATCTCGTCGCGCGAGCGAGAGATCGGCGACGTGATCGCAGACGCGATCGAGAAGGTCGGCAAGGACGGCGTTGTCAATGTCGAGGAGGGCCAGACGCTGGGGCTCGAGCTCGAGTTCACCGAGGGCATGCAGTTCGACAAGGGCTACCTGTCGCCGTACATGGTGACGGACGCCGAGCGGATGGAGGCGGTGCTCGAGGATCCCTACATCCTCGTCGCCAACCAGAAGATCGGTGCTGTCAAGGACCTGCTTCCCATACTCGAGCAGGTCATCCAGGCTGGTCGTCCACTGCTGATCGTGGCCGAGGACGTCGAGGGCGAGTCGCTGGCGACGATCGTCGTCAACAAGCTGCGTGGCACCTTCCAGGCAGTTGCGGTCAAGGCGCCGGGCTTCGGGGATCGCCGCAAGCGCATGCTCGAGGACATCGCGATCCTCTCGGGCGGCGAGGTGATCACCGAGGAGATGGGTCTCAAACTCGAGAACACCAAGCTCTCGCAGCTCGGTCATGCTCGCCGCGTCGTGATCGACAAGGACACGACCACGATCATCGACGGTGCCGGCAAGGCCGAGGCGATCAAGGCGCGGATCAAGCAGCTACAGGCCGAGATCGAGAACACCGACTCGGACTTCGACCGCGAGAAGCTGCAGGAGCGGTTGGCGAAGCTGTCCGGCGGCGTCGCGGTTGTCAAGGTCGGCGCACCCACCGAGACCGAGATGAAAGAGAAGAAGCACCGCGTCGAGGATGCGTTGCAGGCCACCCGGGCTGCCCTCGAGGAGGGCATCGTCCCCGGCGGCGGCGTCGCGCTCCTGAACGCGGCAGGCTCGATCACGAAGGTGCTGGCAGCGCTCGAGGGCGATGAGGCAACGGGCGCGAGGATCATCGTGCGCGCGCTCGAAGAGCCGGTACGCCAGCTGGCGTACAACGCCGGTCTCGAGGGCTCGGTGATCGTCGACAAGGTCCGCACCGCGAAGAAGGGCGAGGGCCTCAACGTCGACACCGGCGAGATCGTCGCCATGGTCAAAGCCGGCATCATCGACCCGACGATGGTCACCCGCTCGGCGCTCCAGAATGCGGCGTCGATCGCGAAGAACATCCTCACCACGGAAGCGCTCGTGGTCGAGGCGCCGGAGAAGCAGGGCGCGGGTGCGATGCCCGGCGGTATGCCCGGCGGGATGGGCGACTTCTAGAAACGTGGGGGAACCACTTCGTGGGGGAACCAACGAGGTTCCCCCACGTACCCCCTCCTCCTCGT
>JBASRJ010000069.1:0-7223 GCA_049273785.1 Gaiellaceae bacterium
GATCACGACCTCCTCGATCGCCTCCTCGAACAGGTCCGGGAAGCGGGACATGTGGACGCCCTTCTGCGCTCGGTCTAGGTCGACGGTGCAGTCGATCTCGGCGGCAATCAGCTTCTCGGCGTCGCCCCACCGCAGCCGGATCGCCTTGCTCACTCCGCGCACCCCCGCCCGCGAGAGGCCGATCCGGACCTCCGGGGTCGAGGCCTGCAGGTCATCCAGGAGATGCCGCGAGTCGGTCATCCCGACAGGTTAGTGTGACCGCGCGCCCGTGGGGCAATCCGACACCTCCTTTCCGCGCCTCGTGTCGCTCGCCGCGCACGACCTGCGAACGCCTCTGGCGACGATCCACGGCTTCGCCCAGACGCTCGTCCGGCTGGGCGATCTCGGGGAACCGAAGCAGCGCTACGTGGAGATGATCGACGCGGCGTCGCGCCAGCTCGCAGAGCTGCTCGACGAGCTCGGGCTGGCAGCGCGCATCCGAGGCGGCCGCTACGAGCCGAACCTGCAACCCGTCGACACGCTCGAGCTCGCACACGCGGCCGCCGAGGCGCTGGGCGAGGAGCGCGTGCGCGTGGGAGGCCCGGGCGGATCGGTCAGCGTGGACGTCGATGCGACGCGTCGAGGGATCGCGGCGCTCGTCCAGGCGGCGCTACGGCACGGCGGCTTCGACCAGGTGGAGTGTCACGCGGACGGAACCACGGTCACGGTCCGGCCCGTCACGGCGGCGTCCGGCCCGGTGCTGCTCGGCGACGATCTCCGGGACCTCGGCGCGGCTGTCGCAGTGCTGCTCGTCGAGGCGCTCGGCGGCTCGGTCGTGCTGGATGCCGACGCCGTCGTCGTCCGCCTGCCCGGGTGATCACTGCGGCGCAGGTCAGCCTGCGGCGCTGGCTCCGGCGCCAGCTCGCGCAGCCGCTGCCGATGCGAGAGCGGCTCGAGGCCGCTGTCCAACACGACGATCCGGCGGAGGTGCGGAGGCTGCTCGCGGATGTCCCGTTCACGCGCGAGCAGCGCCGGCACGTGGACGGCCTGCTCGATGCCTGGCGCGAAGAACTGAGCGGCTAGCCCTCCGCTCCGTGGTCGACGAGCAGCTGCTCGAGCTCCTTGTCGCCGTTCAGCCGGGCCGCGTCGATCGCGCGGAAGCCGTCCTGCCCCTGCCGGAGATTCGGATCGGCGCCGTGCTCGAGCAGCAACTTGCACAGCTCTAAGCGCACGGTGGAGTCGTTGTTCTCGCCCGCCGCGGCCGCGTGGAGGGCGGAGGTCTGGATGTGGGGGTTGCGCGCGAGCGTGTTCGGATCGGCGCCGCCCTCGACGAGGGCCCGGGCCGCGTCGAGGTGACCGAAGAAGCAGGCGAGCCCGAGCGGCTGGAAGCCGTCGTCTCCGAACGCGTTCGCGAGGGAAGGGTCGTCGTCGAGGAGCCGGCGAACGCGGTCGGCCTGCCCGAGCGCCGCGGCCTCGAAGACAGTGAGCTCCGGCGCCTGCGCCAGCAGCTCGTCGACCCGGTCGTTCTGGCCTCGATAGAGCGCTTCGAGCAGCTCGGTCATGGTCGTCCTCCTCGTCTAGTACTATTTAGTTAGGCTAACTAAATGACTAGTCGATTGTCAAGCGCTCACCGAGAGGCCGCCGACCGGCTCCACTCGGCATCCATCCACGTCCTCCGGCGCGTCGCGCGTGAAGATTCGGCGAGCGGACTGAGCTCGGCGCGCCTCTCCGCTCTTTCCGTTCTCGTCTTCGGCGGCGCCCGCACGCTCGGCGAGCTCGCCGCCGCCGAGCACGTCCGGCCGCCGACGATGACGCGCATCGTCCGCGGTCTCGAAGCCGACGGGCTGGTCGGTCGAAAGGCAGACCCGGGCGACGGCCGCGTCGTGCGCGTGCACGCGACGGCGAAGGGAAACCGCGTGCTCCAGCGTGCGCGCGAACGCCGGATCGCCAACCTCGCCGAGCGGCTTGGAGGGCTCGACGCCCGTGAAGTCGCCCGCGTGCACGAAGCCTCGGAGCTCGTCGAGCGAGCGCTAGCGCAGCAGCCGTGACAGCCGGCGGTCCTTGAGCACGCGACCCCCGGTCTGGCAATGTGGACAGTAGTAGACGGTGTGCTCCTCGTAGTCGACGCGCGCGATCGGCGTGCCGCAGACGTAGCAGGGCTCGCCCAGCTTGTTGTGCACCCGATAGGTCTTCTTGTCGCTTGCGCCGCGCTCGCGTAGCTCGAGACCGCGGGTCAGCTCCGAGTCGATCGCAATCGCGAGACGCGACACCTCGCCCGGCTCGAGCTCGCGCGACAGCGCGTAGGGCGACAGCTGCGCGTGGTGGAGGATCTCGTTGGCCCACGCGCGACCGATGCCGGCGATCACGCGCTGATCGCGAAGCAGCGAGTGGAGCCGTCGCGATTCCGTCGCGCAGATCTCGCCGAGCCGCTCGGCTCCGAGCCCGAGCGCCTCGGGCCCGAGGTGGGCGAGCTCGAGCTCCGCCTCCTCCGGCGTCAGGAGCCACACACCCGCGCGCTTCTTCGCGCCTGCCTCCGTCAGCACGAGCTGCGAGCCGTCCTGGAACGCGAGCCGGAACGCCGGCACCTTCGGCCCCTTTTCACCGGCGCGCAGAAACCGGAGCCGGCCGGCGGTCATCAGGTGGACGAGCACGACGAGGTCGCCGTCGTCCGTCGGAAAGAGCAGCCGCTTCGCGCGCCGCTCGGCCCCCGCGAGGCGCCTGCCCTCGAGTGTCGACAGGGGTGGATCGAACGTCTTCAGCGTCGCGACGTGCGCGGGCCCTGCCTTGACGATCGGGAACGCGGACACGGGCCCGTCGAGCGCGCGGCGCCAGGCCTCGACCTCCGGCAGCTCAGGCATCGGTCGAAGCCGGCGTCGTGACCGGCTCGTCGCCGAAGTCGATCACGACTCCGCCGACCACACCGGGCTCGTGCGCTTCCAGCACCTCTGCCTCGTGCCTCGGCACCTGCACCAGGGAGCGGACCGGCGAGAGCGCAACCGGCAGCCACGACAGCGAGCCGCCGATGCCTGCGACCCAGAGCGTGGTGCGAAGGCCGACCGTCGAGGCGAGCAGGCCGCCGAGGAGAGCGCCGAGTGGAAGCACACCCCACACGATGAAGCGCATGACCGAGTTCATGCGGCCCTGCAGGCGCTCGGGCGTGATCGCCTGCCGGAGACTGATCTGGGTGATGTTGTAGACGACACCGCTGAACCCGAACAGCATCAGCGCGACGACGAGCACGGGAACGGGAAAACCCATCGGCGCAGCCGGGATCAGCAGGAGTGACGGACCGACCGCGACGGACGTCCAGACGAGCGTCCGGCCGACGCCGTAGCGCCGGGAGATCCAGCCGGCCGTGAACGCGCCGACGAGGAGACCCAGGTTCGAGCACGAGAGCATCACGCCGATCAGGGTCGCCGAGAGGCCGAGCCGGCGAACGAAGTAGACGAACAGGATCGCGTACGTCACGTTGCCGAAGAAGTTCGAGTTCGCTGTGCAGGCCGCGATTGCGCGCAGGTGCCTGTTCTGGAGCACGTAGCGCAGACCCTCCATCAACTCGACCTTCATCCCGGGACGCTCGGCCTGCTGCCGGCTTGCGACTTCATCCCGGCGCCGGATCGACAGGACGAAGGTCGCCGAGACGATGAAGCTCCCGACGTCAGCGAGAATCGCGTACGGCGCCGAGAGGAGCCTCACGAGCGGGCCGGCGACGCCGGGGCCTCCGAGCTGAGCGACCGAAGCGGAGCCCTGAAGCTTCGAGTTGCCGTCGACGAGCTGCTCGCGCGCGATCAGGGAGGGGAGATACGACTGGTATGCGACGTCGAAGAACACTGTCAGCACGCCGACGACGAACGCGACCGCGAACAGCTGTCCGATGCTTAGCTCGCCGAGTGCGTACGCGATCGGAATCGAGGCGAGCGCGAGCGCGCGACCCAGGTCGCCGACGATCAGGATGGGGCGCCGGGCCAGCCGGTCGACCCACACACCTGCGGGCAGCGCGAACAGGAGAAACGGCAACTGCTCGAAGATCGTGAGCGCAGCGACTGCGAACGCGCTCGAATGGAGGACGTAGATCGCGACCAGCGGCAGCGCAAGCAGGCTGAACTGCGAGCCGAACTCGCTGATCGTCTGGCCCGCCCAGAGCTTCAGAAAGTCTCGGTGCCGCCAGAGAGCGCCTCGTGGCCAGAGGTGCTTCAGCCCCCGATTCACTCCGCCAACCGTAGGTGAACCCACGGTCGTCGGCCAGAGCGGCCGCGCCGTTTACGCTCCCGCGGTGGAGGCGCTCAGCGTCATCGTCCGCCGCGGGGCCATTGTCGAGGCACGCCACCGCGTGCACGCGGTGGCGGTCTCCGACGGCGCCGTGATCGCCGAGGCCGGCAACCCCGGGCTCGTCTGCTTCATGCGCTCCTCGTCGAAACCGCTCCAGGCGGTGCCGCTCGCACTCGCCCGCGACGACGTGGACGACCGCGAGCTCGCGATTGCCTCGGCGTCGCACCTCGCCGATCCTGCACAGCTCGATGCCGTCCGCTCACTGCTCGCGAAGGCGCCGGCAGAGGAGGCCGAGCTCGAGTGCGGCGCCGAGGGATCCCCGCCGCGCAAGCTCAACCACAACTGCTCCGGCAAGCATGCGGGCATGCTCGCGCTCTGCCGCGCGCGCGGCTGGCGCAGCGAGGGCTACCGGCTCGAGGGTCACCGCGTGCAGCGGGAGATGCTCGCCGTTCACGCCGAGGCGGCGGGTGTCGCCGAGGACGAGCTCGAAACCGCGGTGGACGGCTGCGGTGTCGTCACCTTCGGGATGCCGCTCGAGCGGATGGCCTATGCGTTCTCCCGGTTCGAGCAGCTCGACGGCGGCGCACGCGTGACGGCGGCGATGCGGGCTCACCCCGATCTGATCCGGGGGCCGAAGGCGTCGGACACCCGGGTGATGAAGGCGCTGCCGGGCTGGATCGCCAAGGGCGGGGCGGAGGGGCTGCTGTGCGCGGCAGGCGACGGCATCGGCGTCGCGCTCAAGTCGGAGGACGGGAGCGGCCGCGCGCTCGGCCCGGCGGCCCATACGTTCTTCACGCAGCTCGACCGCGACCTCGGCGACCTCGCGGTGTTGCCCGTCGAGAACAGCCGCGGCGAGCGAGTCGGCGAGATCGTCAGCGGGTGAACCGAATCGTCCGCACGATCGCCTCGAGCGTCCGGTCGCGCGGCGAGACCGCCGAGCCGAAGTAAGCGATCACGACCCACCTGCGGCGGCGACGAAGCACGGTAATAGCCTCACGGTGGTCTCCGGCATACGCGCGCTCAAGAGAGACCGGGACGTCAGTGGTCGGCTCGCCGTTGGAGGACGGACCCGAAAACGATGCGACTTCGATCGCCCGGAACCCTCCGAAAAGATCGTCCAGGCGCCAACTCGTCGTGCACCCGTCGGTGATCGTTTGGCGCCGCCACGATCGTCTTGAATTGGAAACGATCACTCCGGGACCGCCGCGCATGCACCACGGGCCGTGGCGGTGGACATGCCAATCGGGCGGCATGCGCAGCGTGAAGCCGCCGGCGCGGTCGCGGACCTCGCGCCAGCCGGTCGGCGCCGCCGCGCTGTGGTGCCCGCAGGCCGTCGCGAGCAGGCCTGTGGACAACGTGACGACCAGCACGTTCCTCACGGGCGAAATGCTCGCACAGGCCGGGAAAATCGCCCCTTCCACTTCGCTGTCGCTTTTGTAATATCCACAGCGGCGAGAGGGTGAGCCGGAGGGGGAACGAGCTCCGGCTCTTTCGCGTCTTGAGGTTCGATCGAGTCCCCGTCAACCTGCAAGCCCGGAGGTAGCCCCAGGTGCTCACCGTCGACATCTCTCTCCCCGACGTCGAAGAGCTGCACAAGCTCGTTCAGGACGGTCTCGAGAAAGGGCTCCTCAACTACGACGAGATCGCCGCGGGGCTCGAGGATGTCGAGCTCACCAAGGATCAGGTCGAGGACTTCTATACGTACCTGATCGACCACGGCATCGAGCTCGTCGAAGGCGAGACGCACAAGCATCCGCCGCACGAACAGCCGCAGCCGGAGGAGGAGAAGGGCCCGAAGCTCGACCTGAGCGTCGAGCCGTCACTCGACTCGCTGCGCCTCTATCTCCGCGAGATCGGGAAGGTGCCGCTGCTGACCGCCGACCAGGAGGTGTACCTCGCCAAGCGGATCGAGCGCGGGGACATGTTCGCGAAGAGGCAGATGATCGAGGCGAATCTCCGCCTCGTCGTCTCGATCGCGAAGTCGTATCTGGGCCGAGGCCTCTCGTTTCTCGATCTGATCCAGGAGGGCTCGCTCGGCCTGATCCGCGCCGTCGAGAAGTTCGACTACCGCAAGGGCTACAAGTTCTCGACGTATGCGACGTGGTGGATTCGTCAGGCGGTCACGCGTGCGATCGCGGACAAGGCGCGGACGATCCGCATTCCCGTGCACATGGTCGAGAAGCTGAACAAGGTCGTGCACATCGAGCGGCAGCTCGTGCAGCGTCTCGGCCGCGAACCGCGTCCGGACGAGATCGCGGAGGAGCTCGAGATGACGACGGACGAGGTACGCGAGATCCTCCGCATGTCGCAGCTGCCGGTGTCGCTCGAGAAGCCGATCGGCGAGGAGGAGGAGTCGGAGCTGGGCGACTTCGTCGAGGACGAGTCGGCCGAGTCTCCGTTCGACACCGCGACGCTTTCCCTTCGCCGCGAGGACATCGAGCACGCGCTCTCCGCGTTGCCGGAGCGCGAGCGCCAGGTGATCGAGCTGCGCTTCGGCCTGTCGGGGTCGCAGCCGTGCACCCTGGAGGAGGTCGGCCGAGCGTTCGGCGTCACGCGCGAGCGCATCCGTCAGATCGAGAACAACACGCTGAAGAAGCTCGAGTCTCTGCCGGAAGCGCAGGGCCTCAAGGACTGCGTTTAACCGCCGGGACAAAGACCGGCCGCGATGAGACCACGCTCACTGCGCGGTCGTTGGAGAGATAGCCCGGGCGCGGCGTCAGGAAGTGCAGGCTCCACGGACCGCCGCCGGGGACCGGAACCGAGAGCGTCACGTGCCCACCTGGCTGAACGCGAACGATGCGGTCGTACCCCCGCGCGGTGAGATGGAGCGGCGTCACCTGCGTTGCAAGCGGAAGTGAGAGCCGCAGCCGCAGCAAGCCTGGTCTCCGATCCCAAACGGTGATCGCGCCACGCGGTGCGAGCCATCCGTCCGCGAACCGGCCCGCTGCGATCAGATGGAGCCGCGGCGTTCCTAC
>JBASRJ010000091.1:0-3006 GCA_049273785.1 Gaiellaceae bacterium
CGGCGGTCACGCGGGCGACCTGCGCGAAGGCCTCGAGCTCGCACGCGAAGCGGTCGACTCCGGTGCAGCGGCTACGCGCCTCGACGAGCTGATCGCGTTCTCGCAGGCACGGGTGACCGTGTAATGGGGCGCTTCCGTGACGCGCTCACCGGGCCGGGCCTCAGCGCGATCGCCGAGGTCAAGCGCCGTTCCCCGTCGGCGGGCGATCTTCGCCCCGACGCGGATCCGGCTCGCCTCGCGGCGCAATTCGCGCATGCGGGCGCGGCGGCGGTCTCGGTGCTTGTGGACGAACGCTTCGGGGGATCGCTCGCCGACCTGCAAGCGGCGCGCGCGGCGACGACCGCTCCATTGCTGGCGAAGGGGTTCTTCCGCGAGGAGCTCCAGCTGCTGCAGCTCAAGCTCGCGGGTGCTGACGCGGTCCTGCTGCTGCTCCGGGATCTCGACGACCAGTCCGCCGCCGGACTGGCGGCGTATGCACGCGAGCTCGGGATGGACGCCCTGGTCGAAGCGCACGACGCCGACGAGCTCCATCGAGCCGTCGCGCTCGGGGCCCATGTGGTCGGCGTGAACGCGCGCGACCTCTCGACGTTCGAGATCGACCGCGACGCGCAGCTCGAGCTCGTCGCGCGCATGAGGCCGCACGACGCCGTCGTCGTCGCGGAGAGCGGCATCCAGACGCGCGCACAGGGCGCGGCCGCCGAGCTGGCCGGCGCAGACGCCGTCCTCGTCGGGTCGGCGCTCATGCGCGCAGACGATCCTGTCGCGAAGCTCGGCGAGATCCTGTCGCGTCCACTCGTCAAGGTCTGCGGCCTGACGCGACAGGAGGACGTCGATCTCGCGGTCGAGGCCGGCTCGGATCTGCTCGGCTTCATCCTCGCCGAAGCAAGTCCGCGGCGTGCGCCGGCCGTGCTCGACGTGCCCGTCGACCGGCTCAGCGTGGCCGTCTTCGTCGGCGAGGCGCAGGACGCCGGCGCCGATCTCGTTCAGCTCTACGACCGTGAGGAGGGACGCGTGCGCGGGCGCGAGGCGACGCTTTTCCGCAACGGCGAACCGGTCGCGAAGGTGATCGACCTGCCGTGGGAGGAAAGCGATCCACTGCACCTGCAGCGAGCAGCCGCGGCGGAAGGACGCGTGATGCTCGCGGGACGGCTCGGCCCCGAGAACGTCCGCGAAGCGATCCGCGCCGTGCGGCCGTGGGCGGTCGACGCGGCATCGCAGCTCGAGTCGGAGCCCGGGATCAAGGATCACGACAAGGTGCGCGCGTTCGTGGCGGCCGCCGCGGATCGGCCCGTCCGCGAACGCGGACCGGTGGAAGGGGTTTGGCGGAACCGGGAGGTTCCCCCAACCGGCGCACCATGAGCAATCGTCAGGAGGTATCCGCCACAGGGCTGTACGGAACCTACGGCGGACGGTACGTCCCGGAGACACTGATCCCGGCGCTCGACGAGCTCGACGCGGGGTGGCGCGTTGCCGCGGCCGATCCCGCATTCCACGCGGAGCTCGACGAGCTGGGGCGCACGTTCGGCGGCCGTCCGACGCCGCTGATGCGTGCGGAGCGCTTCGCGCCGGACAAACGGCTGTACCTGAAGCGCGAGGACCTCCTCCACACCGGCGCACACAAGCTCAACAACGCGCTCGGGCAGGCGGTGCTCGCGCGACGGCTCGGCAAGCGCCGCATCGTGGCCGAGACGGGCGCGGGACAGCACGGCGTCGCGACGGCGACGGTGTCCGCTCGGTTCGGCTACGAGTGCGTGGTCTACATGGGCGAGGAGGACATGCGCCGCCAGCGTCCTAACGTCGAGCGGATGGAACTCCTCGGCGCGGAGGTTCGTCCCGTCGAATTCGGCACGCGCACGCTGAAGGAGGCGACGAGCGAGGCGATCCGCGACTGGATCACGAACGTCGAGACGACCCACTACCTGATCGGTTCGTGCGTTGGGCCCGCGCCGTATCCGGAGATCGTGCGCGAGCTCCAATCCGTGATCGGACGAGAGGCGCGCGCGCAGTTCGAGGCGGCCGAGGAGCGGCTGCCGGAGGTGGTAGTCGCGTGTGTCGGGGGCGGCTCGAACGCGATCGGAATGTTCGCCGCGTTCGTCGACGCTGCCGATGTTCGGCTGGTCGGCGTCGAGGCGGCGGGCGCGGCGTCGCTCGGCACCGGTCATCCAGGCGTTCTGCACGGGGCGCGCTCGTCCGTCCTCGCGGACGCAGACGGGCAGATCGTCGACGCACACTCGATCTCCGCGGGCCTCGACTATCCCGGTGTCGGGCCGGAGCACGCGTTCCTGCGAGATACCGGACGCGCCGAATACGTCGGCGCGACGGACGAGGAAGCGCTGGCCGCGTTCCGGGAGCTGACGCGGTGCGAAGGCATCATCCCTGCGCTCGAGCCCGCCCACGCACTCGCGCGCGCGCGCGACCTCGAAGAAGAATTCGTGCTCGTATGCCTGAGCGGCCGCGGCGACAAGGACCTGGCGGAGGTCCTCGCCCATTAAAGGTTCACGCGCACGCGCGCGTCCCCACCCGGGTGGGGACCGACACCACCCGCCACCCGCGATCGACGATACCGGAACAGGTCACACCTGTCTGTGCCGACTCTGGAACAAGAATTCGCAGTGCTGAACGACGACGCCCCGCGCAGCACCAAGACGCTCGTCGTCTACCTGATGGCCGGACACGACGTGCCCGCGCTCGCCGAGGCCACCGTCGCGGGCGGCGCCGACGTGGTCGAGCTCGGGTTCCCGTTCTCCGATCCGCTTGCAGACGGCCCCGTCATCCGGCGTGCGGGAGAAAAGGCACTTGCTGAGGGGATGCGCACGCGGGAGTGTCTCGACTGCCTCGCGCGCACACATGCGTTGCTTCCCGAGATGCCGCTGATCCCGATGACGTATTCGTCGCTCCTCGAGGCGTACGGGTGGGAGCGGTTCGCCGACGATGCACGCTCGGCCGGCGCGACGTCGCTGATCGTGGCCGACCTGCCGGCGGGCGAGCGGCCCGAGCTCCGTCGCG